>CAZKKD010000051.1:0-15103 GCA_964553265.1 uncultured Planctomycetales bacterium
CGGACGGTGGCCGATGTTGATGACGCTCGGCCAGACCGTATCCCCCACCCGCGTCCGCGCGACATAGACGCCGCGCGGCGGGTGGAGCTCGTGATGCGGATCCAGGTTGAGCGTCGGAAAGCCGAGCGTCCGGCCGATTCCCTGTCCCGTAACGACGGTCCCGAGCACGGAGACGGGCCGCCCCAGCATCGCGGCGGCGCGGTCCAGTTCGCGCGCGGCCACGGCCTGGCGGATGGCGCTGGAGCTCACCGTGGTCCCGTCGTCCAGCGTCACCGGCGGCACCTCTTCGACGTCGAACCCGGCCGACTGGCCAAGCGCAGACAGAAATGCGGCATCTCCCGCGCGATCCCGCCCGAAGCGCGCATCATGCCCCACCACGACCGCGCCCGCGCCCAGGCGCTCGACCAGGAGCATGCGGGCAAAACCGTCCGCGTCGAGTGCGGCCAGATCCTCGTCGAACGGCAGCACCAGCGCCGCATCCGCACCGATCATGTCAAAGAGCGTCAGTCGGTGCGTGAGCGAGGTGATCATCGGCGGTGCGCCGACCGGGTCGGTAACGCAACGGGGATGGCGATCAAAGGTGACCACCAGCGCTTCGACCCCGGCCACGGCGGCCCGACCGCACGCCCGCTCGATCACCACGCGATGCCCGAGGTGAACGCCATCGAACATCCCGAGCGTAACCACCGGCCGCGGAGACGTAACCGCACCGTCCGGCCATCCGTAATACTCTCGCATGAACAGCTCCCCTGTCGCCGCGCGCCAGCCGCGCAGACGGCGCATCAGTCCAGCATACGATCCAGAAGGTCCAGCGCGTTCCGCTTTCGCGGTTCGGGCGCGTCCTCCTCTTCCTTCGCCGCATCTTCCGGCGACGGCCTGCCGAAGATGTTGTCGAGCTGCCGGAGGACCTCGCCGGCCTTCCCGGCGCCGTCGCTGGCGTCTCCGTCTCCACCACCAGCCCCATCGCCTTCCTTCTCGCGGGGCGAGCCGCCGCGGAGGATGCCCTCCAGCAGGCGCTGCGGCACATCCGTCCCGCCTTCGCGGAGGTCGCCCAGCACCCCGCGCAGGTGGTCGGGCAGGTCCTTCCCGGCGCCGGCCAGATTTGCGAGCCCCTGCAACAGCAGGCGCGTCCAGACCTCGCGGTTGACGCGCACCTCGGGCGCCGCCACCGGCCCCTCGACGAAGATCGCGTTTTCCGGCGCGAACTCGGCGCCGCCGTTGCCGAAAAATCCCGTCAGCAACTGGATGATGCGCGCATCCAGAAAGCCGGGGCTGTCCGACGAGGCGACGTCGAGATGCTGCAGGTGCAGATCCACCGCCAGGTTCAGCCGGCCGGCCTCGGCCGTTCCGTGCACGTACACCCCCACGCTGCCGCGCCCGCCCTGGAGATCGACCCCCGCGCCCAACCACTTCGCCAGGGGATTCGCCACCAGGGCCGAAAGGCTCTGTGCCGTCAGGCCCAGGCGGAACGGCAGCACCCCGGCGGGGGCCGACTCGCCCGTCACCAGCGCCCCCAGCCGCGCGCGCGCCGCTTCCGTATCGCCTTCGGCGACGAAACCGACCGCTTCCCAGCCGCCGGCCAGGTCGAGCGGATCGAGCGCCAGCGCGAACGCGCCGGGCTGTTCCCGGGCGTCGGCTTCGTGCAGCAGTTGGCCGCCGGCAAAGAGGACGCCCGCCGCATCGCCAACCGCGCCGCCGCCATACCGCAGATCGCGTCCGCGCAGCCATGCGTGCTCGACCCGGATGCGCTGCGGCGCCTCCCCCTCGGCCGGCTGGAGCGTCACGTCGGCCAGCAGTTCGTCAACGGTGCATTCCCGCACAACCAGGGCGCCGGCCGCGTCCGCATCGGCGGGCGCGTCCCCGTCCCCGCCCAGGCCGAACGCGGACAGCACCGCGTCCAGGTCGCCGGCGAGGTCGTGAAACTCGGTCGTGTTGTCCGGCCGGACCGTGGAGGAGACGGCCGCCCCCCGGACGGCGAGTCGATTCACCACGAAACCGGCAGTGCCGAACGGCGGCAGCTCGGCCGACGCCGCAGCCCCCGACGCAAGCGGCGACGGTTGCTCGCCGGCGTCCCCTCGCCGCAACGTCACGCCCTCCGTCCCCACGCGACAGGCTCCGCCCACGCGCGCCGGACCGCCTTCCGGACCGGCGTCGAGGGTCAGGCTGTCCACCAGCATGGCCGTCGGTCTCTTTCCGACCGGCACCATGAACACGCGAATCTTTTCCAGCGTCCCGCCCACGGCCACACCCGCAGGATCGAGAAGCACCCGGACGTCGCGCGCCGCCACGTGCGCGTCAACACGGGCCGTTCCTTCGGCTGCCGCAGCCTGCGCGCTTGCCTGCAGGCCGGAGACGGTTTGAATCTCGATGCCGAACCGACCGCCGCCCGACCCCGCCGGGCCGGACAGACTCCGCCCGACCCGTTCGAACAGCACCCCGGCCGCGTCCGCCACCGCCACGCCCGGCGCCACGTTCCAGGCGCCCGCCCGGTCCCGGGCCACCGACAGCGCGGGGTCCGTCACCGCGTCGACCACGAGGCGCGTTCCCTCCGCATCGGTGCGGAGCACGCCCTGCAATCCCGCCATCGAACCCCAGGGCGCCCCGTCCGGCACGCCCACGGTCACCGATCCGACAGAGAGCGTCTGCGCGCCATCGTCCGTGCGCGCCTGCCGCAAGTCCCGTAGCTGGAGACGAACCGCGTCTCCGTCGCCCGCCGTCGCGGTCACCAGGAGATCCGCCGCCTGCAGATGCGTGCCGGACGGGGTCCAGGCCCCGTCGCACGCCGGCAATGCAATGCGCAGCGTCGTCTCGCCGTGCGGGCCGGCCGGATCGCGCATCGTAACCTCGGCGTCCCGGACGACAAGCGCTTCGACGAACGGGGCGGCCGGCGCTTCCTGTGCGCCCTTGTCCACGGACCCGTCCGCGGTTCCGGCAGGCAGGAGGGCCTCAAGCTCCCGCTCCACCGCCCGCCAGCCGCGCCACGCCACCAGTTCCCCGGCGTCGTCGAGTGCGAGCTGAAGCCGCGGCCGCTCGATCACCACGCGTTCGCACCCGACCGCACCGTTCGGGCCGGACGCGAGGACAGCCGTCGCGCTTCCGACGGTTACCGCATCCGGCCGCGCCCGGGCCAGTCGCGCGGTGATCCCCTCCAGCGTCGCGGCGCCCGCCAGGCCCCGTCCCTCCGGCTCCCAGGCGACGCCATCGACCTGCAGACGGGCGAAGCCGGCCTCCAGCGCCCGTCCCCCGTCGACGGCCAGCC
The DNA here is from genome assembly GCA_964553265.1 of uncultured Planctomycetales bacterium. GTDB lineage: Bacteria > Planctomycetota > SZUA-567 > SZUA-567 > JAFGNG01 > CAZKKD01. The sequence goes on from CAZKKD010000051.1 coordinate 3,260, forward strand.
GAACGCCGTCGGCGGAAACGCTGTCGCAGGTCGCCCCCGTCGGCGCCAGCAAGACCCCCGAAGCGTTCAGTCCCGCCCAGCGGACGCGCACCGCGTCCCGGCCGGACGGCGTCGACGGCGAACGCAGGCGGACCGTGCACGCAGTTGCGGCAAAGGCATCGATGCCGAATGCCGCCGGGCCGGCTGTCGCGGGAACCGTTTCGCCAGCAGTCACCGGCGCGGCTGCGCCCGGCGCCAACCGGTTGCGCCAGTACGCCGCGATCCGTTCCGCCGCCTCCAGCGCCGGCACGCGTCCTCGGTCGATCGCTGCCGCAATCCCCAGGGCCTCGAGGTGGAGGTCACGGATGCGCACCGTGCCGCCGGCCTGCCCCACCACGACCGAAGCGCGCGCTTCCGGCGTGCCGGGCGTCAACTCCGCACCGGTCCCGGCGGCGATGCGGAGCATCGGGGCCCGCAGCGCCAGGCGAAGGTCGCCGCCGGCAGCGTCCGCGCCCGCGTTCACCTCGTCGGCTTCCGCCATCAGCGCGTCGTCGCCGGCGGAGACGTTCGACCGGACGCCCAGCAGGGTGAGATCGAACGCCGGCAGCGCGGCGCCCGGCGTCCACGCCACCGGCCCGCAGCGCACGCGGCGCGACGCAAACTGCACCCGGTCGGTCCGGGCGGCATCCGTCGCGGCGAGCAGGACCAGTTCGATCCCGTCCACCACGACGCCCCGCACCTGCAGCGGCAGGCCGGCGGCATTCCCGTCGGCCGCCGGGTCGCCGGCAGGCGCATAGGCCTCGGCAAACGTTGTCGCGAGATTCGCAAGCCGAACCAGGCGCGTTCCGCTGTCGGAGAGAACCGCGTCCTCCACCTGCAGGCGGTCGACCGAAACGCCATCGACCCGGAGCGCCCCCTCGCGTATGGCCGCGGAGGTTTCGAAGCGATCGACAGCGACGAGCACGCCGCTCTCGTCGGCAAGGGAGGCCGCAACCAGGCGGACGCTGCCGACGTTGCCGTCTTCTGCGGCCGCCGTTTCGGACGGGAGATCCGCCTCCAACGCATCGAAGCGCAGCACCGCTTCGCCGCCGCCGTCCGGCAGCGGGAGCGCCAGGCGCGCCCCCCGCAGCGTCAGTCCCTCCAGGCGGACGGCCGGACCCTCTCCGCCCGGAGCGGACGGCGCCGACAAGCGATCCACCAGCGCCCGGAGCGCCTCGCCGTCGGCGGTCCCCGGAACCGGGCACCGCATGTCCAGGCCTTCGATCTCGACCGAAAGCACCGACGGGCCGTCCCCGCCCAGTGAAAGCCGCTTCGCCGTCACCGTCACCGATGCCACGCGGACCAGCCCTTCGCCCGGCCCCACGCCCACGCCGGAGAGGCGGATCGTCGGCCGGGTCCCGAGGGCCAGGCGGGCCGCATCGATCGTTACCGGCATGCCGAGCGCTTCGCTCGCCGCCCCACGCGCCACGCGCAGGAGAATGGCATTCGCCCCCAGTACGGCGACGACCAGCAGCAGCGCAAGCACGATCCCCGCGATACAGCCGAAGCGGCGCCAGCGGAAACGGCGGCGGGCGGGCGTTGCGGCGGCGGATTCGGCCGGAACGTCGGAAGGAGTATCGGTCATGGCAGGCATCCAGACGGGCAGGCGGGGGGCTTGTTCGCCAGGCGCGCGCGCAGACGCGGCAAACAGGCTTCGTGGGCACGTACGGGGGGTCGACGGCGGTTCAGACCTCGACCTCCATGCCCTCGCGGGCAAAGGCGAGTTCGATCGATTGCTCGGCCGCGCGCGCGGTCCATTCGGCTTCGCGGGCGGCCAGCACCTCGTCGGTCGACTGGGGGTCGTGATGCGTGCAGATGAGCCGCTTCACCCCGGCCCGGGCGGCGAGATCGAGGTTGATTGCATACCAGGAGTGTCCCCAGCCGCGCTTGCCGGCCTCGTACTCCTCGTGGGTGTAGGTGCTGTCCCAGCTCACCACGTCGGCGTCGCGGAGAAAATCGGCGATCTTCTCGTTCTGGTGCGTGGCGTCCTCGTCGAGTTCGGCCAGCATCTCCTCGTCCATCTCGTCGGCCGCGGCGTCGTCGCGATAGAGGTTGCGGAACGGCTCGTGATCGCCGCCGTAGACATAGCTCCGCTCCCCGTCGCGCAGGCGATAGGCGAAGCACGGAACCGGGTGGTTCAGCCGGCAGGCCTCGACCGTAAGGCCGTCGACGGTCAGGGGCCCCTCGCGGGTTTCGATGTAGTCCAGCTTCGCGCCGAGTTCGGCAATCTTGACGGGAAAGAATTCGTACTTCGTCTGCATCTCCATGATCCCCTGGATGCCGAGCGGCTCGACGTCCGACGAGGGGCCGCAGATGCGGATGTGGTTGCCGGGGATGTAGGACGGCACGAAGAACGGGAACCCCTGGATGTGGTCCCAGTGCGTATGGCTGATGAAGAGGCTCACGTCCACGCTGCCACCGCGGCCGAGCAGGTCGTTGCCGCACTCGCGGATACCGGTGCCGGCATCGAAAATGACAACACGCCCGTCCGACAGCTCCACCGAAACGCACGAGGTATTGCCGCCGTACTGCATGGTGTGCCGGCCCGGTGTGGCGATGGAGCCGCGCACGCCCCAGAAGCGGATCTTCATGGCACCCGTCTCCGTCCAACCGTCCCGCCGCCCGTCCGACGGCGGCTCGACGTCACATCTCGTCAACCTTCAGGCCGCCGCCCTTGCCGATGGACTGCAGCTTCTTGACGAAGTCGTCCTTGTCGGCCGCCTTCGAAAGCGCGTGCTCGGGCTCGACCAGGTCCTCCTTGACGAGCTTCAACAGGGCATCGTTGAGCAGCACCATGCCGTACTTGGCGCCGACCTGCATCGCCGACTCGATCTGGTAGGTCTTGCCGTCGCGGATCTGCGCGCCGATCGCCCGCGTGATGATGAGCACCTCCTGCGCCGCCACGCGGCCGCCGCCCTTCTTCTTCAGCAGGTTCTGGGCGATGACCCCCTTCAGCGACTCCGACAGCATGGTCCGGATCTGCGACTGCCGGTCGGCGGGAAACTGGTCGATGAGGCGGTTGACCGTGCTCGCGGCCGTGGTCGTGTGCAGGGTGCCGAAGACCAGGTGACCGGTCTCGGCCGTCTCGATGGCGATGGCCGTGGTCTCGAGGTCGCGCATCTCGCCGATGAGAATGATGTCCGGGTCCTCGCGCAGCGCCGCCTTGAGCGCGCGGGCAAAGCTCTGCGTATGCACGCCCACCTCGCGCTGGTTGACGAGGCACTTCTTGTTGGGGTGAACGAATTCGATTGGATCCTCGACCGTCAGGATATGGTCGCAGCGCAGTTCGTTGACGTGGTTGACGAGTGCACAGAGGGTGGTGGACTTGCCGCTGCCGGTCGGGCCGGTCACCAGCACCATGCCCTTGTTCAGAAAGCAGAGCTGGCGCATGCTGTCCGGCAGGCCCAGATCGTCGCAGGTAAGGATCTTCGACGGGATGAGGCGAAAGACCCCGCCCCAGCCGTTCCGATCCCGGAAGACGTTCGCGCGGAACCGGCCATAGCCCTCCAACTCGTAGGCGAAGTCGGTGTCGTTCGTGTCCTCGAATTCCTGCCGGTTGGCGGCGGGCATGATCTCGCCGAGCACGGTTTCCGCATCGGCCGCGCTCACCACGCCCATGCCTTCGATGGGCACCAGGTCGCCCGACTCCCGCAGGAGAGGCACCTGCCCGGTCGAAAGGTGCAGGTCGCTCGCGCCCTGCTCCACCATGATCTGGAAGAGCACATCCATCTGCGCCATCGAACCCCTCCCCTGCGGTCCCGTCCGGACCGCCGACCGCCCGCTCCGCACCCGCCAACCCGGGCGCCCGTGGTCTTACCCGGCGGCGTTGCCGGTGTCGTTGCCGGCGTCGTCCGCGGGCGACCAGACGCCGTCCACCAGCGTCTCGGCCTCGTCGACCAACATGACGGGAATGCCGTCGCGCACCGGGTACCGCCGGGGCGGGTCCGCTTCCTGGCAGACCAGCCAGTCGCCTTCCTGCACCAGCGGCTTGCGCGTCAGCGGACAGACGAGAATTTTCAGCAACTCCGGATCAACCGCCTGCCCGGCCATCTCAACCCTCCCCTTCGCGCGCCCGACCGGCGCGGAACGTATCCTTGTGCTCAGCCCACCAGGCGTCCCAGGCGTCCGCGTCTTCGCCGAAGTCCTGGCCGGTCACCTCGCGCAGGGTCGCGGCGGCGTCGGCACGCATGGAGGGGTCCTTCATCCGCAGCATCCGGATGAGGGGCCCGACCGACTGCCCGGTACCGACCGGGGGCTGCTTGGCCGCTTTCCGGGCTTCCACCGGGCGCTCCTTGCGGAACTCCGCGACCGCGGCCGCCGTCTTGGCGTCCATGCGCTTGCGTGGGAAGCGCCCGCGAAAGCCGCAGGCGACGCAGTAGCGCGTCTCGTTGATGAAAAGGTCGAACCCGCCCAGGAGGCAGGCGGCGATGCCGGCGTAGTACAGGCGGGGAAAAACAGCGTCGAAACCGGGGACGAAGAGTCCGGGCCGGATGCCCGGCAGCACCAGCCGCCCCAGCACCAGCAGGAAGCCGCCGAAGAGAAGAAACGCGTAGGGACGGGGCGGAGCGTAATCGCGAATCAGGGCGCGTGAACCGCAGAGCGGGCATTCCATGGGGTCAGTCCTCGTTCTGGCGGGCGAGGCGTCCGGTCTTCCGCTCCTTGTACATCCCCCCGTTCCCGTTCTCGCGGGTCGCTTCCAGCGCGCGTCCATGGCGGCCGTCCATGCTGCGGCGGAACGAGTCCAGCAGTTCGCGGACCTCGGGAGCGGACATGAGCGCGTCATCCTCTTCGATGCACTCGATGGCCCGGGCGCGGCTGTGGTCTTCCTTGTAGAGCAAGCGGTAGACCTTCTTGAGCGCCGCCAGGCTTTCGTCGGAGACGTCGTTGCGCTTCAGGCCCACCAGGTTCAGGCCGCGCGGGCGGGCGGGGTTGCCCTCCACCAGCATGAAGGGCGGCACATCCTGCCGCACGCCCGAGAGACCGCCGACAAAGCTGAGCCGGCCGATGGTGGAGAAGTGGTGCACCGCGGCCGAACCGCTCAGCACCGCACCGTCCTCGATCCGGACGTGGCCGGCGAGCTGCACCGCGTTCGCCACCACCACGCGGTTGCCGAGGATGCAGTCGTGCGCAATGTGCGCGTAGGCCATCAGCAGGCACTGGCTGCCGAGGACGGTCTTGCCGCCGCCGCCTTCGGTGCCGATGTTGACGGTCACGCACTCGCGAAAGGTGTTCTGATCCCCCACGATGAGCTCGGTATCCTCGCCCTGGTACTTGAGGTCCTGCGGAACGCCCCCAAGCACCGAACCGGGATGGACTTCATTGCCAGCGCCCATCGTGGTGCGGCCGATGACGGTGGCATGGTGGTGCAGGCGGGTGCCCGCGCCCAGGCGCGCCGCACCGCCGACGTAAGCATAAGCGCCAACGACAACCCCGTCGGCGAGTTCCGCGCCGGGTTCAATGATGGCGGTCGGATGGATCTCTGGTTTCATGACTCTCCCCACGTGGCGAAAGCGATGCACGCCAACACGTGAAGTATAGCGCTCCGCCGGAGAAATGCAATGGCAGACGTGGCGTTCACGAAATCCCGCCCCCGGTCGCGCACGCACTGCCGAAAGAGCGTATCTCCTTTTCCATCCTGCCGTTAGGCCCAATACGGTTCAGTTAAACGGTGGCACGGCCATCTTGGCCGTGAAATCATGGGCTGGAAGCCCATGCCACGGCGCACCGGTAGTCTTAACTGAACCGCATTGCCGTTAGGCCGGATCGAAAAACCGCAACACACTGGTTCATGTATAGTCTTCCGCATCGACGAGGGCAAACTTGATGTGCGCTTCGGTGACGGTCTCGCCGTCCACCTGTGCGAACGCGCGCACCTGGCCGATGCGGCCGCGCACCTTTTCCATCTCCACGATCATGATGAGCTGATCGCCGGGCACCACCGGCTTGCGGTACTTGACCCCGTCGATGCTCATGAGGACGGCCAGGCGGGGCTTGGTCTTTTCGCCGTCGGCCATGCGGAGCATCATCACCCCGCCGGTCTGCGCCAGCGCCTCGATCTGCAGCACGCCCGGCATCACCGGCTGGCCGGGAAAGTGCCCCTGGAAAAACTCTTCGTTGCGCGTCACATTCTTCAGGCCCACCACCCGGCGGCCGGGGTCCATCTCGAGGATCCGGTCGACCAGGAGGAACGGGTAGCGGTGCGGCAGCGTCGCCTCGATGTCCTGGATGTCCAGGAGCCCCTTCGGCGCGTCCTGCCGGCGCATGCGCGCCACCAGCGCCTGCACGAAGGCGGCGTTGAGCGGATGTCCGCTGCGGAGCGCCGCGATGTGCATGCACAGCGGCCGGCCGATGACGGCAATGTCGCCGTAGAGATCGAGCAGCTTGTGCCGGGCCGGCTCGTCGGGGAAGCGGAGCGTGTTGCCGACCGGTTCGTCCTCGCGCAGGACCAGCGTGTTCTCGTAGCTCGCGCCCTGGCCGCAGCCGGCGCTCCGGAGCGCCTCGACCTCGTGCTCCATGCAGAAGGTCCGCGCCGGGGCAATCTCGCGGGCGAAGGTCTCGGGCGTGATGTCGAACTCCGTCATCCCCTGCGCCAGGCGGCTCTGCGGGTAGTGGACCGTGTAGGTGATGCGCAGGCCGTCCTTGTTCGGCAGCGCCGCGATGACCGCCCCCTTGCCGTCGCTCACGGTGAGGGGCTCCTTCAGCACGAACGCGCTGATCGTCGCATCCTGTTCCACCGTGCCGGCGTTCTCCAGCGCGGCGACGAATCCGTCCGCCGCGCCCCCGGCGCCGGGGGGTTCGGGCGCGGTCAGGTCGGCGTGGACGTTGTCCACCCCCAGGCCCGCCAGCGCGGCCAGCAGGTGCTCGATGGTATGGATCCGCGTCTCGCCGGCGTTCGCGGTGGTCCGGTGCATGTAGTCGCCGGTCGCGTCCGGGCCCACCGGCACGTCCACGACGCCCGCGTCGGTCTGCAGGTGAAAGACGACCCCCGTGTCCGGGTCGGCCGGACGGAGGGTGAGGCTGGTCTCGACGCCCGTGTGGAGGCCGATGCCCTCCAGCGTGACGGGCTCAGCGATGGTCTTCTGTTTCCGCTTCAAGCTGTGCAATCCTCCGTTCGAGATCCCGCACGGTGCGGCGCAGGCGGCCGAGCGCCTTGATGTGGCGCCAGTCCTCCAGCATGTGCTCGTGCGGCCGGGCCGGATAGCCGGTGTAGTGCTCCCCGCCGGGAAGGCTCTTGGTCACGCCCGCCATGGCCGACACCTGCGCCGCGTCGCCCACGGAGAGGTGGCCGAGAATGCCCACCCGTCCGCCGAGCTGCGTGTAGGCGCCGACCGTGGTCGAGCCCGCAATGCCCACCTGCGCGGCAAAGCCGCAATGCGGGCCGATCCGCACATTGTGCGCAATCTGGATCAGGTTGTCCAGTTTCGATCCCGTGCCCACCACCGTCTCGCCGAAGCGGGCGCGGTCGATGGTGGTGCAGGCGCCGACCTCCGCGTCGTCCTCCACCACGGCGGTCCCGACCTGCGGGATCTTCACGTAGCGCGCGCCGTCCCACGCGTAGCCGAAGCCGTCCGACCCCACCACCGCGCCGGGATGGAGAACCGCCCGCGCCCCCACCCGGCAGCCGTGGCAGACCACCGCGTGCGGCAGGATCACCGCGTCCGGGCCGATCACGCACTCCGGGCCGACGTACGCCCCGGCCCAGACCTGCGCGCGGTCGCCCAGGGCCGCGCCCGCGTCCACCACCGCGTGCGGCCCCACCGCCGCGTCCGTCCCCAGCGTCGCGTCCGGGGCCACCCAGGCGGACGGGTGCACCCCCGGCGCGGGCGCCGGCGGCGGCGGCGCCATCCGCCCGACCGCCTGCGCGAACGCGAGGTCGGGGTTCGCGACGCGCAGGAGCGCGCACGGCGCGTCCGTCGTCTCCCGGCCCACGATGGCCGCGGTCGCCCGGGTCGCGGCCAGGAGCGCAACGTATTTCGGATTGGCGAGAAAGGTGAGGTCGCCCGGTTCGGCTTCGGCGAGGCCGGCGACGCCGCGCACCTCGACGGCGGGGTCGCCCGCCAGCTCGGCGCCGATCGCCTCGGCGAGCGCGCCGAGCGTGTGGGGAACGAAGGCCATCGGCCTCTCCATCACGGCACGTGCCCGCGGGCACCGGCGGTCGGGAATCGATCCGGTTCGGATCGGACGGAACGAAGCGGCCCGCCCGCGGCGAGCGCGCCTCGGACGGGCCGGAGGCGGGCCGACTGCTGCCCGGCCGCCGTCGGCGTCAGTTGCCGCCGTTCCGATTCTTCTTCGACTCGCGGTAGAGCGAGTTCATCAGCTGCACGATCTGCTCGGTCCGGTCCAGCGACTTGGAGTAGAAGGGCACCGACTTCAGCGCAATCTCGCGCTGGATGTTGACGAACTCCTCGTTGCGCAGCTCCGGTTCGCTCGCGCGCAGGACCAGGTCGTACTTGTTCTTGATGGCGTAGAGCTCCACCGCCTGCTGGAAGCGCGACCAGAACGCCCGGTAGAGCGTCGCCATGCGCTCGTTGATCCGCTGGCTGATCTCCTTGCGCCGGACCTCGAGGTAGTACTCCTTGCGCTTGATCTCCTGCATCTTGACGAACCAGGCGAAGTCGCCGGGGTCCATGTCGCGGGTCGTGCGCAGGGCTTCCTTGAGCTCCAGGACCTCGCTCTTGACCTTCTCGACCTCCTTGCGATCGGGTTCGAGATCGGCCTCGATGCTCTTCTCCATCTCCATGGTGTACTCGTAATTCTGGTACACCTCGTGCAGGCGGACCACGGCGATGCGCAGGCCCACGGTCTCGGCCGGCGCCGGCGCGTCTCCGGCCGAGGCGGCCGAGGCGACCAGAAGCATGGTGAAACCCAGTGCGATGCGGATGCGACTCATGCGATTCGTCTCCCTGTGCTGTTGTGTGACTCATGCGTTGCGCCGGCCGCGCGGCAGCGTCGCCGGGCGCGAAAGGGCCGGTGGTCGACGCCGACCCCGACCGCCTCCGTGGGGAGGCCTGCTAGAAATACGCCCCGATGTTGAACTGCACCGTGGCGGTGTCGTCGCCGTCTTCCTTGCTCAGCGGCTTGCCGACATAGATTCGCACCGGCATCGGCCCCAGCGGGGTGCGCATGTGCAGGCCCACGCCCGCGGCGCTCCGCCACTTCGAGTCCATGTCGTCGTACTGCGCCCAGACCGTGCCCGTGTCGTAGAACACCGAACCGCGGACCGTTTCGGTAAAGATGGGGAAGAAGTACTCCACCGACGCGGTCATCATCCCCTCGCCGCCGATGGCGTCGCCGCGGTCGTCCTGCGGGCCGACCGTGTGGTAGTCGAAGCCGCGCAGCGAGCCGATGCCGCCGGCGTACCAGCGCTCGTAGAACGGTACGTTGTCGGAGTCGCCATATTCGTTGGCGAAGGCCACCTCGCCGCGCATCGCCAGCACGTGCGGGCGCTCCTGCTCGTCCTTATGGAAGGTCCAGAAGTGCGTGGCCTTCGCGCTCGAACGCCAGAAGTCCTTGGTCCCGCCGAAGACGCCGCCGGCCACCTCCTGCGCCGCGTAGGCGTACCAGCCCTTCGTCGGCGAGAAGATGTTGTCCCGCGAGTCGTAGGCCAGCTGGAAGGTCATCCGGCTGATCCAGTTGTCCCCCTCCTCGTCGCGCACCACCTGCGAGGCATCGCTGACGAGGTTGCTGATCTCCACCGACTCGATGCTGTACTTCGCCGAAATGTCCCAGTTCTTGCCGAAGATGTTGCGGCCGAGCAGGAAGTACGCCCCCGTCCGGGTCTCGTCCTGCGAATACCAGTCGTAGTCCCGGTAGAAGCCGCCCATCCCGAAGCGAATCGGGCGGTTGAAGATCCAGGGGTTGACGAAGTTGAGCTCGTAGTTGCGCTGGTCCGTGCCCGCCTGGGCTTCAAAGCCCAGGTACTCGCCGGCGCCGGTGTAGGCGTTGCCGGTGAGAAGGTCCCGGATGTTGTCGGGGTGGTCGCGGTGGTCGAAGTTGCGCTGCTTCAGCGAGAACATGCCCACCACGCCCGCGGCCGAACTCAGGCCCACGCCGGCGCTGAACTGCCCGGTGCGCACCTCGTCGAGGTCGACGAGGATGTTGGCCTGATCCTCGGCGGTGCCTTCCTTCACGTAGTCGCTGGCGTTGACGTCGAGCTGCTTGAAGAAGTTGAGCCGGTTGAGATTGCGGATCGACTCCTTCAGCGACTTGCTGCTGAACACCTCGCCGGGGTACAGCTCCATCTCGCGGCGGACCACCCGCTCCTCGGTCTTCTCCAGGCCGGTGATCAGGATCTCACCCACGCGGATCGGCGCGCTCTCCCGGATCTCGAAGATCACGTCGGCCACCTGCCCCTCCTCGGGGAGCTGGCGCTTGGCGCTGACCCGGGTGAAGATGCGCCCCTTCTCGCCGTAGAGATCGCGGATGCGCTTGGTGTCCTTGTTCACCTCCAACGGGCTGTAGGGATCGCCCGGCATGCTGACAATCGCCTCGCGGAAGTCCGGATCCCCGTAGATCGGCTCCCCGCCCTCGACGGGCTCGACCTCGAACCGGATCTCGCCGATGCGGTAGACCGGGCCTTCCTCGATGTCGATGTGGATGACCATCACCCGCTTCTGCCACCGGCTGTCCGGCGCCTCGGCGGTGATCTGGAAGGGACGCTCCTGGACGCGGGCGTCGAGAAAGCCCTTCGACTGGTACAGAAGGCGCAGGCGTTCCAGGTCGTGTTCAAAGACATCGCGCTCGAAGCGTCCGCGGTTGAAGAAGGTCGAGGCCTTGGTCTCCATGTGCTTCAGGAGGGTCTTGCGATCCACCGCGTCGTTGCCGTGGAAGACGATGTCCTCGATCTGGACCCGGCCGCCCTCCTTGACGGTAAAGACCAGGCGCACCCCGTCCTCGAACGGTTCGGTCTCGAAGTCGACGTCGGTGAAGTAATAAAACTCCTCGCGGTACCAGTCCTCCATCGCGCGGACCGCCGCGTTGGCCCGGCCGGCGTCGAAGCGCTCGCCGAGCTGGATGTTGACGAGGTCGGAGAGGCGCTTGTCGGAGACCTGCCGGTTGCCGCGGAAGACGATGCGGCGGACAATGGCCTTCTCCTCCACCTTCACCACCACCCGGATGCCGCCCTCCACCTCTTCCTCGAGGATCTGCATGTCGCTGAAGGCGCCGAGCTTGAAGATGCGGTCGAAGTCGCCGTCCAGCGTCTCGCGGTCCAGCGGCTCGCCCACGCGCGTGCGCATGCGCTCCACGATGCGCTGGTCGGGCACCAGCGCGTTGCCGCGCACCACGATCTCCTTGACGACCGGCGCCGCGGCCGCTTCGCCCCCCGCCGCCGGCGCGTCGCCGGCGCGCGAAGAGGTGCTGCCGGCCACCAGGAGTGCCGCCGCCAGGATGGCCAGGATCGCCGCCTCCCGCGGCGCGCGCGTACGTGACTGCATGTCCGGTACCCCCCCATTGTTCGGGCGCCGCGCTGCGGCGCACTGTGGCGTCAAGGCCGTTCCCGCTCGTCGTGCAGTGAGCGGTTTTCGAACCGCATCTGGTCCTTGACGAAGGTCAGGGCCGCCTTGCCGGTCGGCCCGTTGCGCTGCTTGGCGATGATGACGTCCGCCTCCCCTGGGCGATCGTCCTCCCTGTAATACTCCGGCCGGTGCAGAAGCAGCACCACGTCCGCGTCCTGTTCCAGCGCGCCCGACTCCCGCAGGTCCGAGAGCATCGGCACGTGGTCGGCCCGGTCCTCCCCGCCGCGGTTAAGCTGCGGCCGCGCGATGGGCGGAACGTCCAGCTCCCGGTCCAGCGCGAACTCCACGGTGATCTGCGAGAAGCCGGCGC
>CAZKKD010000052.1:0-15099 GCA_964553265.1 uncultured Planctomycetales bacterium
CGCCGACCTGCACGACCCGGTGCGCGCCGGCGGGGCGCTGCGGATGACCAACCGGGCGCAGGGGACCACGCTCCTGCTGGAGCCGCTGCTCACCGAAGCGGACCGGGAGATCGTCCTCGCCGGCGGCCGCCTGGCCTACGAGCGCACCCGGGACTGAGCAACGGTTGCAGACCACACGCGCCCGTGCGGCCACGGGCGGATGCACCGGCGGTCGCGGCTCGCCCCCGACCCCTGCCGGATGCGGACGCCTCCCGGCTGCGGCGCGTCAGGCCGGGCGGAACGCCTGCGTCGCCGCGATGGCGCGCCGGATGTTCCCCAGCGGGGCGCGCCCGCAGGGCATGATCACCAAAAGCGGCAGTCCCGGCTCGGCGTCCGCCAGGAGCCCGTGGATCATCCCCTCCACCGCGTCTTCGGCGCCGGAGAGGAGCACGTTGGGGTCGTTGCGCGCCATCACCACGGTGCGCCGCCCATACGCCGCCTGCCCCTCCGCGATCGGCGTATCCCCCACGGGCGGGCTGCTGAGGCAGTGGTGGGCGTGGACGCCGGTCCGCGCCAGCGACGGCAGGAACGCGCGCACGTGTCCGCACATGTGCAGGACCAGCTTCCGGCCCGCGGCCGCGCAGATGCCGGCGTAGCGGCGGAGCGCCGGCTCGGCATAGCGGGCGAACAGGTCGGGCGAGACCAATCCGATGTCCAGGTCGTCGGTCGCGCGGATCAGCACCGGCGGCAGGCGGCAGGCCGCCTCGTACCAGCGGGCGTCGGCCTCCTCCATCACGGCCAGCGTCTCCTCCACCTCTTCCGGGCAGTCGGCGAGGTGGTAGATGAGCTGCTCCAGGCCCACGTACTCGTGGACGAGCGCGTAGAGCGGGGAACCGGGCCCGCCCCCCACCAGCGCGACCCCGTCCTCACCGATGCGCCCGAGCGCCGCGGCCGCCGCGTCCCCCTCGGCCACGAACCGGCGGCCGGCGTAGAGATGGCGTAACACGCGGTAGTCCTCCGGCGACCGCACCGGATACTCGGTGTTGACCGGCGTCCGCAACGGCCCCGGGCGGGCATGCCCCTCCGGCAGCGGGCCGGAAACCGGAGCATCGACCGCGGTGGTCCGCCGCCGCCAGTGGAGCGTCCCCACCGCCGTCTCCAGCGTGAAGACGGTGTCCTCGCCGTCCTGCTCGGCCGTCTGGCGGAGGGTGTCGTCGGCGTGCCGCCCGCAGACGCCGCCCACCTCCACCAGGAGATCGCCGCCGACGAAACGGCTGATCTCGAGAAAATCCAACGGCTCCCGGAGCAGCGCTTCCGGAACGGTCTCGGGCAGGTTGTTGGCGTTGGAGATGTGCGGGCAGCAGGGAATCCAGCTTCCGGCTTCACCGGCAAAGAGGGCCAGCAGGTTTTCGCGGGGCGTGGGCATGTGGGGTCGCTTTCTCTGTACGGAAAGGGGTGGCGCGGCGATGCAGGCTATCTACGGATAGTAATGCTCGTTCCCATCGTCATTGGCGAGGAAGTAGTCGATGCCGGCGGCGACCTTGTTGTAGTGTTCGTAGCGTCGCCAGGTCATGGTGTCGGCGCAGCTCGGCCAGTTGGAGTAGCGGCGCGCGGAGCCGAGCTTGACCCAGTTGGGCAGCCAGTCGACCGATCCGTCGAAGAGCGCCACGTGTCCGCCCGTGCCGTGCGCCCACTTCTGCCGCGGCGTGGCCATGTGGGCGAGCATGAAGTTGTCCGCCGTGATGGGGCTCCAGATGGAGTTGGAGAGATCCGTCGCGGTGCGGACCGGCGTGGGGTCGAACGAGCGGACAGCGCAGGCGTCCGCGAAAAACCCCTGGCGCGGCCCGTGGGCCTCGATGCGCTGGTAGATGGTGCCGTTGAGCCACTCCTTCGCGCCGTCGGTAGCGCGGACGAAGGTGACCTGCCAGGCGTTGAACCGGTAGCCGTAGCTTGTGAAGACCAGCACCCGGTCGGGCACGTTCCACGGCGAGGTGACCAGGGGAATGTCCACCGACGGACAGGCCAGGAGATCCTGGTTGAAGTAGCCGAGATCGATGAGCTGCTGCAGGCCCGGGGGGTGGCCTTCCCAGTAGCCGGCGATGTAGGAGCGGCGCAGGTACCCGCTCAGCCCGGCGATGTGCAGGTTGGCGGGGTACCCGTCGTTCTCGTCGGCGCTGGTCTGGCCGCCCAGGAACATCTGGCGCAGGTTGTTGATGCAGGTCGCCCGGCGCGCCGCTTCCATGGATCTCTCCAGCGCGGGCAGGAGCAGCGACGCCAGCACGCTGATGATGGCAATGACCACCAAAAGCTCCACCAGGGTGAAACCGGCGGATCGGACTGTACGCATGGCCTGCATCGTCGCTCCTTTCCGCGGCTACCGCATCTTCAGGTAGACGTCGATGCTGGCGACGGGCGAACCGTCGTCCAGCTCGGCGTCGAACCAGGGCTGGGTACTGCTGGGCCAGCTCCGGTAGGTGGTCCAGTGCGGGCCATACTCGATGGCGTTCTCCAGCCAGACCACCCGCCCGTCGACACACCCGACGTGGCCGCCGGTCTGGTGCGCCCACTGGTGCTCGATGGGTCCGGGCGAGGCGGTAAAGGGGAGATAGGTGGCTGCGTCGAGACGGTAGTCGGCGCCCTCGACCGCCAGGCTGGAGACGGGATCGAGGCGACCGAGCGGCCCGTACCGCTGCCGGCAGCGGCTGTAGGCGGTGCCTGCGGCGGGGGGCGTCTCCGGGTAGGGCGTGAAGTTGAAGCGGTAGCTGTAGCTGGTGAAGACCGCGCGGTACCACGAGCGGTCGGCCGCGCCGTCGCCGTCGTGGTCGTCGTCGCCGTCCCAGATGGGGTAGTCCATGGTCGGGCACTTCAGCACGTCGAAGGTGAGGTAGTCCTGCTCGACCAGCATGCCGAGCGCGAAGCGCATCTCGCCCGGCGCGTCGCCGTCGTGGCCGTAACTGTTGAAGCGGAAGTAGGTGTTGTTGTTGTAGTACACCCGCAGCGCCGGCGCGGCGGCGGTGGCGGGCCGTCCGTCGGCGCTGTCGGCATAGATCAGGTTCGCGGAGACCTGCTGGCGGACCTGGTTGAGGCACTGGGTCCGCCGCGCCGCTTCCATCGCCTGCTCCATTGCCGGCAGAAGAAGCCCGGCCAGGATGCTGAGAATGGCGATCACCACCAGGAGTTCCACGAGGGTGAAACCGTCGCCCCGGCCGGAGCACGCCGCGCGGGCCACGCATGCCCCCCGCCCCCGTGTCCGCGGCGCGCGGGCGGGCGCCGCCCCCCCAAAGGTGCGCAGGTGGCTTCTGGCAAGCATCTGCAGGGACATCCCCCCCTCGGGACACGGCCGGCGACCCCAGCGGGATCGAGGTGAGGACGGCGTGCTTCTTCTCCGAGGTGTAGGCGACGTGCAGCCGGCCGTCGGCTTCGACGGCGAAGGGGTAGGACCATTCCGGCCCGCACCCGAGATCGTCGGCGATTCCGTCCCGGATCGTCCAGACCCGGCGGAAGGCGGTCTCGCCCGGCGCTGAAACGGCGAGAACCAGGAACTCCCGCCCGCCGCCGCCGCGGCCGGGCGCGTTGAACGCCAGGTAACGCTGTCCCGTGCTCAGTCTGCCGCCGAACGGCTTGGACGGATGCATGGGGAGGTTGGTCTCCCCCAGGGGCGACCAGGTGCGCCCGGCGTCGCTGCTTGTCGAAACGAGTGCATGGCGCAGGGGGTCGCCGGCCTCCCAGGCGCCGGGCCGGACGATGGCGGTGAGCATGTCCCCGTCCGCGATGAGCGCGGTCTCCGGGCAGCCGATGGGCGCATCCGGGGGGGTGAGGGCGACCACCTCCCAGGGACCGGTCAGATCGGATTCGCGCCGGAGGGCGACGGCCGGATGCAGAAGCCGCTCGTCCGCCGCCACCGCGGTCCGACCCGCCAGCGCCCAGCCCCCGCCGGGCAGCGGCGTCGGCGCGCCGTTGGGGAGAAAGCGGTCCGCCACCGTCCCCAGCAGCGACCAGGCATCGTCGTCCCCGAGGCGGTACAGCAGAAGGCCCGCCGGGATGTCGGCCGCGGTCATCTGCAGCACCCAGGCATACAGGGTTCCGCCGTCGGCATACAGGACGGCGGGGACGTGGAGATGGCGGCCGGTGGGGTCTTCGGAGATGGTCTCGACCGCCGACCAGGTGCGGCCCCCGTCGGCGGAGCGCCGGCCGCGGATGACCGAGGCCTCCTCCATCTCGGCGCGCGGGCAGTTGTACCAGGCGACGTGGAGCACGCCGTCCCGCGCCGCGACCGTGCAGTCGTGGAGAAAGGCGTAGGCCTCGTCGGCCCGGTGCACCACCGCGTCGGTCGCGCCGGCCGGCCGCATCAGCGCCTCCGGCGCCGGAAAGGGGGTGTCCGCCGCCCAGAGGGGGCAGGGGGCGTGGCTGCTCATCCGGTGTCCTCTCGTCGTGCAGTCGGGTCCGCTAGCGCAGCTCCGGGTACTTGAAGTAGAGCGCCCAGGCCTGAACCGTCTCGGGCGCATTCGAACTCGCCTTGTAGATGTTCATCGAATAGCCCAGCACCTCCCGCCCGCAGGCGCGCACGCTCAGGTCGGCGTAGACGCAGGGCGAACGGCGCCCGTGGTGATCGTTGAAGAGCATCGTCCCCCAGCCGGTGTTGCCGTCCTTGCTGGCCTCGAAGAAGAGGATGGTCTCGCTGGGGCGGTCGATGAGACCCGCCTGTTTGTAGATGCCGCCGCCGGAGGCCTGCCAGGTCCCGGGGTTATAGTCCGCGGTCATGTAGTTGCTGTAGCGGTAGCTGGTCACCTGCGCGTCCAGGCAGCGCGGCACCCAGCCCCAGTTGCCGTAGTTCTTGACGTTCCCGCCGTGCTTGGTGTCGATGTAGCCGGTGTAGTCGTAGGAGGGGCAGCGCGCGGTGTTGCCGTCCACCACCTGCGTCGCACTGGCCGGCGACCAGACGCTCGCGCCGAAGTACGGCTCCTCCAGGTACGGCCCGATCCGCCGGAACCAGTCGATCCAGCCGGTGCCGGCCTCGTTCTTCTGGCGCGCGGGCGGCATGATGCCGTCCCACTCGTCGGTATAGTACTGCCACGCAAGCCCGATGTTGCGCAGGCGGTTCTGGCAGTCGGTGGTGCGGGCCATGTCGATGGCGCCCTGGAGCGCCGGCATGAGAAGCCCCGCGAGAATGCTGATGATGGCCACCACCACGAGAAGCTCCACCAGGGTGAAACCGCTCCGGGTCCGGTCGGTACCGATTGGGGAATTGACTGTGGAGTTCATCGTCCATCTCCTTCCTCGGCTTCGGATCATCCCGGTTCGTTCTGCGCCAATACCGGGAACGCCTCTTCCGGGCCGCGCCCGTCCATGACCTCGTCGATCCGGACCGCCTTGTTCGGCTCCCATGTTCCGTTGTGGAAGTTGCCGTCGCAGCGCTTCAGGAGCCGCACCCCGAGCGCACGGACCCGGTCCGGCTGCGCGGCGGCGAGGTCCTGCTCTTCGTTGCGATCCTCCGCCAGGTGGAAGAGCTGAAAGCGCCTGCGCGGTACGACGTACCGGATCTTCCACCCGTCGTCGGTCACCAGGCCCGGCCCTTCCCGGCCCGCGAACACCACCTCCGCGGCCGGCGCGGGCGACGCACCCGTCAACGCCGGGGCATAGGAGAGACCGTCCTTCCACGGCGGCGTATCCGTTCCGATGAGATCGGCCAGCGTGGGGAGGAAATCGTAATTCGCCACGAGACGATCGCAGACCGTTCCCGGTCGTTCGATCCCGGGCCCGCGCACCAGGAGCGGGATCCGCGTCCCGCCTTCCAGGCTGTGCAGCTTGCAGCCGGCGAAGCCGTCGTTGCCGTTGAAGACATCCCCCGCCAGGTGCGAGCGGTACGGGTAGTCCAGCGTGTCGAAGGCCCGCCCCGCCAGGTCGGCTTCGCTCCCGCTGCAGCGGCCCGGCTGGACCTGGTAGGGGTGGTGTCCGTTGTCGGAAGCGAAGACGATCCAGGTGCGGTCGAGCATGCCCTCCTCTTCGAGGACCTGGTAGATCTTCCCGACGGTGTCGTCGAGGCGGAGCACCATGGAGGCG
The DNA here is from genome assembly GCA_964553265.1 of uncultured Planctomycetales bacterium. Taxonomy (GTDB): domain Bacteria; phylum Planctomycetota; class SZUA-567; order SZUA-567; family JAFGNG01; genus CAZKKD01. Next base: position 6,040 of record CAZKKD010000052.1, read on the forward strand.
TACTCCTTCTCGTAGTCGGTCAGACCCTCGGCGGCGCGAACCGCCGGGTGGATCTCCGGCGCCGCAATCGGCCCGTGCGGGAGCTGGCTCGGATGGTAGAGGAAGAACGGGCGGTCCCGGTGCGCGCGGAGAAACGCCTCGATGCGCTGATCGAACAGGTCCTGCGAGTAGACGGCCCGCCCGGTCCGGTCCCAGCGTTCCTCGCGGTATTCCGGGGATTCGCTCCCCGGCGTCCGGCCGCAGTCGGCCCGGGTGTTGCCGGGGATCTCCACCAGCCGTCCGTCCTCGAAGAGGAACGGCGGATAGAACCCGTGGCAGCGGTTGTGATCGTAGTAGCCGAAATGCGTCTCCCAACCGTGACGGGCGAGGCGCTCGGGGGTGGTGGCGAAGCCCCACTCCAGCTTGCCGATCTGCGCCGCGACCAGGCCGCCGGCGCGCGCGATGTGCGGCAGGAACACCTCGTCGGGGCGTTCGTCGTAGCTGGTGTTGTTGATGAGCTCACGGATCTCCTCGTAGGTGAGCCGGCCGGTGCTCAACTCGTGGTAGATGTGGCCGCGGGTAAAGCTCCACCGCCCGGCATGGCAATCGTGATACCCCGTCAGCAGGCTCGCCCGCGCCGGTGCAGAGACCGCGCATCCGTACGCGCGCTCGAAGCGGACCCCCTCCGCCGCGATCCGGTCGATGTTCGGCGTGCGAATGGTCTCCTGGCCGTAGCAGCTCAGCATGCCCCGGCCGAGATCGTCGGCATAGACGTAGATGACATTGGGCGGCGTACTCATGCGTTCTCCGTTCGGTGCGATCCGGGTGACCGCGTATGCGATCCGCGGGTCAGTCGACGTTCCAGACCCCCCAGCTCGTCACGCTGTAGGGGTCCTTCGTCAGGTTCGGCGTCTTGTTATATCCGACATACCCGTAGTTGACGCCACGGGCCCACTCGCCGGTGTTCTCGCCCTTCGTCTCCGCGTCTCCATAGGTATCGACATGCCCGTCGCCGAAGAGGATGGGGCAGCGGTTTCCGTGGCGGGGGTTGAGGTAAAGGGACTCCCAGTCGTGCGAAATGGCGTACTTGTATCCTTCGAAGAGGACAATGAGCGCCGATGGCTTCTGGAACTCCTGCAGCCGTGCCATGGACCGGGTCGGCGGGGTGGCGTCCGGGCGGAGGTTGGTGAGCATGTCGTTGACCGTATAGGAATAGACGTAATTGTCCTGCACCGACGGATACGGCCCGGTGCCGTTGAGGAGTCCGCAGGGGAAGTGCGCACGGAGATCGGGCTGAAAGGTGTAGGCGGGGCAGGCGAGGAGGGCCGGCTCCGCTTCGTCGTAGCTTTCCACCTCCCACCGGGCCCAGACCACCCGGTCCACGCCGAGGTACGGCTGGATCAGCCCCTCCAGGTACCAGGCGAGGCCGGGGCGCCAGCTGTTGGGCCCGCCGTGCTCGCCCACCAGGGCGGCCAGCGCACCGTCCGCGTCGTTGGCGTACATCAGGTTGGCGACGCCGAGTTGCCGGAGCTGGCTCGTGCACTCTGCGGTACGGGCCGCGTCCAGCGCCGATTCCAACGCGGGCAACAGAAGCCCCGCGAGGATGCCGATGATCGCGATCACCACAAGGAGTTCAACCAAGGTGAAACCACGATGCGATCCGACGCCTGCGCCAAGACCGGGCACACAAGCGGTTTGCCTGACACGAAGCCTTCGCGCTGCCATCATTGCCGTCCTTTCCGTCCTTTCCGTCCGCCCCTGCATGCCGACCCGGCGCCCTGCTTGTCGTTTCACGACACTGCAAATTGACCTTACGGCATGAATAACTTCTATGCAACAGGTTTTCCCGAACGGGAAAAGCACAGAACCCGCCTCCGGGACCCACCCGCACCGGCGCCAGGACAGGAAAGGAAACCGTGCTGTCGTTTTCGTTATATGAATTTTTGCCCTTGCCATGGCCCCCTCCTTGCTTGTATATAGTTATTTATCTCTAGCAGGGAGGCCCCGCATGCGAATCTCTTCGTCCAGGCGAAACCGTGGCGGAAACCGCTCCGGAAGGTCGAACCGTCACCGGTACATCTGCCAGGTGCTTGTTCTCTGTTGTTTGATGACGCCGGGGGCGCTCCAGGCCGGCGACGCCGAGCCGAGCCTGCCCCCGCTGCCGACGGCGGAAGCGCCGGAGCGCGAGATCATCACGGCCCACGCGAGCGTCGGCACCAAACGCCTGCGCTACAGCCCCGAAGCCCACCGCCCGACCAAGGACGACTACATGCCCACCGGGACGCTGAAGAAGGCGTTCCGTCTCGTCGTCAGCGGACAGCCCGGATTTCACCATACCGAGTACCACCTGCCGAACACGAAGTTCGAGATGTTCGCCGAGCGCTACTTCGGCAAGACCATGTATCTGCCCGGCGGCCGCGTGACCATGGCGGATGGCATCGGGTCGAACTCGAACCAGAACTTCGGCTTCTGGCGGTGGGACTTCCTCCACGTCTCCGCCAACGTCCCGGGAGAAAAAGAACCGGTCAGCGTGCTCAACCCGGTTCTCTGCGTCGCCACCGCCACCTGGGAGGGCGACGGGTGGGCCGCCGCGGAGTGGCACCTGCGGTGTCTCCTGGGGGGCCCGCACGGGACGCCCCGCTCGGTGACCAGCACCGTCCGCATCAAACGCGTCGCCGGCGACCCGTACCTTTACGTGCTTATCCGCGTGCCGGAGAAGGAAGCGAAGGTGCGCGGCCTGTCGCTGCTGTCCATCAACCGCGGCGGCCCGAGCCACCTCTGGTACGGCGGCGAAGATCACCTGGTCAGCGAATGCAAGGGGCAGGTCATCTCCATCGACGACGACGCCAGGGCGGGCGGCATCTGGTACAACAGCGAGACCAACCAGAACCGCGGCTGCAGCGCCATCTTTCTGCCCGAAACCGCACCGGAAGCGTCGGCCTGGGGTGGGCACGACGGATCGCTCCGCCTGGCGCTCCGTTCCAACTTCGTCCGGCTGGCGCTTCTGGAATGGGACGAACCGCTCGGCTGGAAGGCGGCGGTCGAGCCGTTCATCCGCGAACTGCCCGAACGCGTGCAGAAGCTGCGCGAGATGGACTTCTCCTGCCCGGTGGAGGATCTGGCCGACCCGCGGACGCGGACCCGCGTGGACCGCCTGGTCGCCTCGTTGCCGGTGCTCTATCCGAACGCCGAAGACCGGGAGATGCTGGAGTCGCTGGACGAACTCACCGGTGACGACGACCTCGGCGGCGGCGGCGACATCCTGGACGGCCTGCGCGAAGAAAAGGACGACAACGAAGACGGCGCCACCTCCTGGGCGCAGGACGAGGGCGGCCCGCCCGACCCGGCCAAGCTGCGCAAACGGGTCGAATCGCTGCAGGCGGAATACAACAACGCACTGACCCGGCTGCGCAAGCTGCCCCGCGCCACCACCCCCGAACGCATTGCCGCCGAACAGCGGGCGGTATTGCTCCGTTACGAGATCGACGCCGCGCTCGCCCCCGCGCTCCGCGACTGGCTGGCGAAGGGCGGCCTCTTCCCGGAGGCGACCCCATGACCCGGACAACGAACCGATCCGCCGCATCGTCCCTGCACTTCGCATCGCTCCGGCTGGCGCTCTGCCTGATCGCGCTCGCGCTCGCTGCGGTCGCGGCCCGTGCCGGCGAGGAGGCACATCCCGAGTACACGCTTCGGACCGAAGGCTTCGGCGCGCCAACAACGCAGTGGCTCGGCGGCGGCTACGCCCGCGGACCGGTGCGCGTCCTCATCCTCTACGGCGACCAGGTCTACCACGGCGGCCGCGAACTGGCCGAGCTGAAGCGCGCGCTGGCGCTCGACGCGGAGTACGCGATCTGTGGCCGCTTCATGGATCCGTCGACCGATGCCGGGCGCATCCGCGCGCTCCTGCGCGACCGGACGTGGGACGTCGTGCTCACCTGGGCGTCGGGCAAGGGGCACATGGCGGCCAACAACTTCGCCCTCCTCCCGGAGGAGGTGCAGTTTGACATTCTCTCCCGCGTCCACGACGAGGGCATGGGGCTGCTCTTCCGCTACTTTCCGCACCCGCCGCTGGTGCAGGACGACCGACGCCTGCCGGTGCAGACCGAGCGCGTCCTCTCCGGGATCGGTTTTGCGGGCCGCGCTTTCCGCACCGGCGAGTATTGGCGGGACCTCGGCGTCACGCCCGATGCAGCGGCGAAACAGGTCTTCACCGCGTACGGCGTCGGCAAGGGACGGATCGTGAACCTCGATCCCCGCCGCCTCTCGGTAGGCAACAAGCGGGGGCTCATCGGCTGGCAGGACGCGATCGACTGGAGCCACGATCATCGCGTCGACGCCGACTACTACATGGCCGAACTCGGCCGCGTTCTGCTCTGGGCCGCCGGCCGGGAACCGGAGGTCGCGTTCCTCGACACGCCCCCGACGCTCTGGACCGTCGACGCCGCCGCCACCGACGGGGCCGCCTTCACCTACACGCTGCAGGTGGACGGACCGGCGCGGGACATCACGCTCTCCTGGCGGCTCCGCCGGCTGACCGGCGCCGTCGTCGCCACGGGAGAGAAGACCACCCCGAACGCAACCGGCAAGACCGACTTCGCCTTCGCTCTCCCGGCGCTCGGGAGCGGGCGCTACTACCTCGACGTCTTCGTCGACAGCCCCCGCGGCCGCGAGACCTACGGCTACTCCGGCGTCGCCGTCCCGGCCGCCTATGCCGTCTCCGTCGTCCCCGACGGACCGGGGGTCGAGCCGGGCGCGGAACTGACGGGCGAGATTCACCTCGAGGCCGCCAACGGGGACGCCCCCGCCCTCGAACGGCTGGACGTGACGCTCGTCGACGACGAGGACCGCGTGCTGGCCCGCCAGACGGTCACGGCCCGGCCGGACGCACCGGGGCGCTTCGCGTTCGACACCACCGGCTGCCACCGCATCCGTCTCGCCGTCGAGGCCGAGGCCCTCGTTGCCGGCCGGCGCGCCGGCTGGGGCTGGGCGACGGCGAACGTGCTCCACCGCCGGCAGGACACCTTCAACGTCTCCCTCTGGGGCAACTCCGAAGGCGCCTACGCCCACTGGTCGTGGCGGCGGCGCTGGCGCGAAGGCGTCACCACCATGCTCGCCAAGGGGGGCGCAACGGAAGGCAACCTCACCGTCTGGCCCTGGTGCGGACACTTCGGCGGGGTCGTGGACGGCGAGGAGATCGACTTCAACATCCGCGAGCTCGCCAGCGCCGAACCGGTCACCGAAGACGCGCCGCGCATCCTCCAGCCGGTCCCCTGGAACGACGACGAGGCCTTCGCCCCCATCCTCGCCCTCGCCGACAGGATCTGGAAGCGGGGCCAGGCACAACCCGTCTACGTCTACAACCTCTACGACGAGGGACCCACCGGCGCGATGGACATGAGCGAGGCCGGCATTGCCGACTACCGCGCGTGGCTGCGCGAACGCTACGGCGACGACCTGGCCCGCCTCAACGCGGAATGGCAGAGCGAGTACGCCGCCTGGGACGAGGTCGCCCCCCAGTCCCAGGGCGAATCCGAAGCGCTGGAGACCGGCAGCGCCGCGCGCTGGGCCGACCGCAAGCGCTTCGCCAATGTCAACTTCCTTCGGATCATCCCGGGGCAGTTCATGGAGCGTGCACGGCAGTTCGATCCGCAGGCCCGGGTCGGCTTCGAGGGGTCGGGCCACTTCGGCATCGACATCGATGCGGTCCTCCGCCACACCGGCTTCTGGTGCCCTTACGAGGACGTCACCAGCGACCTGCTCCGCTCGAACGCGCCCGACGACTACATCCACGGCCTCTGGATCGGCTACACCCGCAGCGGTGACGATCTCCTGCGCCGGGCGTGGAACTCGGTCATGGACGGGGCGCCGTCGATCTGGTTCTGGATGCTGTCGGGACGGGGCCGCTTTCACGGCTGGGTCGCGATGGACGACCTGCCCTACCCGTCGCGCCAGGCGCTCATCGATCAGTGCGTGCTGCCGCTGCGGCGGGGCCTGGGCGATCTCCTGCGCCGGACGCCCCAGCCCCACGACGGCGTGGCGCTCTACTACTCGGTCGAGACCGCGCTGGCCGAGACGCCGGCCGGCAAGGACTTCGGCGACCCGCACGAAGCGGCCAAGAGCTGGAAGCTTCTCCTCGAGGACTGTGGCCGGCAATGGCACTACCTCACCCGCGAGCGCATCCTGGACGGGGCGCTGGAGCGGGACGGCGTGCGCCTCCTCATCCTCCCCCTTATCCAGCCCCTCGGCGCCGAGGAGGTCGCGGCGCTCACGCGTTTCGTGGAAAACGGCGGGACGCTGGTGGCCGATCTCCGCCCGGGGGTACTCAGCGGACACTGCCGGGTGTGGGACCACGGCCCGGCCGAGGCGCTCTTCGGCATCCAGCGCACGGGGACGGGCGAGGCGAAACGCATCGACGGCACGGCCCCGCTGGCGCTCGGCGACGTCTCCATTCCCGTCCCGTTCGACAACGCCGTCGTCGACGCCGCTCTTGCCCCCGACGGCGCGGCGCACGCCACCGTCGCGGACGTGCCCGTCCTCTTCGTGAACCCGGTCGGCCGGGGGCGGGCGGTCCTTCTCAACCTGCAGATGGACCGGTATGCCAAGCAGCGGCGCACCGAACGCAGCGCGGCGACGCGGACCGTTGTCCATGCGCTCCTGGAGGCCACCGGCGTCGCGCCCGCGGTGCGGCTGCAGACCACGCCGGGCCAGGACGGACCGGCCCCCTATATCGAACGCGCGACCTGGCGCACCGGCGGCCTGCACCTCCACGCCGTGCACAACCACGCGTCCGAACCGGTGGACCTGCAGGCTGCGCTCCCGGAAGCGGGCTACGCGTTTTCGTTGCGGGACGGGATGCTCGGACAGACCGACGCGGTTCCGCTCCAGGGCCTGCGCAAGGGGCACCCGGCCTGGTTCGCCGTCTACCCCTACGATCCCGGCGCACCGCAGGCCACGCCCGACCGGACCGAAGCGGCCGGCGGAGAGACGGTCGTCTTCACGCTCGCCATGCCCGACGTTCCGGCCGACGAGACCGCGACCTTCGCCTACGAGACGCGGCTCCTGGATCCCGACGGCGCCTGGGTGGACGTCATCCCCTGGTCGGCCCACGGGCCGCGCGGCGCCGCGAAGGTGACGGTGCGCTTCGCCCTCGACGACACGCCGGGCGACTGGACGCTTCGCGTGCGCGAGGTCACCACCGGCCACATTGCCGAAGCGAAGGTTGCCTTGCGGGCTCCCTGAGCGGATTGCAGGAACTTCAGGGATCGGGAACGGCATCGCTTCTGACCTGCCGGCAGAGGAAACCGGGATGACGGAGACGCCATCAGACCTTACAACGGATGCCCATTTCGCCCGCCTCTATGACGAAGACCTGCGCGCCTTCGCATGCCATGCCGACACCCCCGCCGCCCTGCGCGCCTGGGCGGAGGCGGCGCGGCCGGCGTTCCGGCGGTTGCTCGGCCTTTCCCGGATGGCGGAAGAGTTGGACGGGCACGTGCCGGCGGTGACACTCGACGCGGAAACGGACGCCGGCGACTGGTTCGCGGCGCGCGGTTGCATCGCCACCGAGCCCGGCCTTTCGATCCCCTTCCGTCTGCTCCGGCCCAAAAATCCGGGCCCGCACCCCATCGCCCTCTGCCCGCACGGGCACGCCCGGTACGGTATGGATGTCGCCGCCGGCCTGCCGACCGACGACTGCCCGGCCGAGCGGATCGCCGCCGAAGACCGCGACGTTGCGGTGCAGGCAGTCCGGCGGGGCTACCTCGCCATCGCGCCCACCACGCGCGGCTTCGCCCCTGTGGACATGCCCGACCGGACCGGCCGGCACGGCGGAAGCGACTGCCGAAGCTGGATGCTGCATGCGCTCCTCGCCGGGCGGGTGCTGATGGGCGAGCGCGCCTGGGACATGGAGCGGCTCCTCGACTGGGCCGTTGCGCGGCCGGACACCGACCCGACGCGCGTCCTCGTTCTGGGCAATTCCGCCGGAGGGCTGGTGACGCTCTATGCGGCGGCGTGCGACATTCGCATCACCGATGCGGTCGCGTCCTGTTGCGTCGCCCGCTTCGTGCGCGATGACGGTGCGGTGCAGCACTGCGACTGCGACGTAGTGCCCGGCATGCTTCGCTGGGGAGAAATGCAGGAGGTCGGCGGTCTTGTGGCGCCGCGCCGCCTGCTGGTCGTGCACGGCGACGCCGATCCGCTCTTCGAGGCCGCCCCCCGCGACGAAGCGGTCGACGGTATCCGCCGCATCTACGCCGCCGCCGGCGCCCCGGAGGCGTTCGCCGCGCGCATCGGCCGGGGCGGCCACCGCTTCTACGCCGACCTCATGTGGCCCTTCCTCGACGCAGCGAAGGGCTGACCCCGGCATCGCTCCGCCGACGCGCCGGCATCGCTTCGCCGGGCCGGATTCCTCACAGACGTCCTGGGTGGGCAAGCCGCGGTGCGGTGCAGCGCTCCGGTCCGGCTCAGCGCGCGCCGTCGGTGCGGGGGGTGAGATCGATCTCGATGCCGCCGAAGTCGGACGGTCGATCCGCGTCGGGGTCCGCTTCGTCCGGGGCGGCCCGGAGCGGCGTTGCTTCGCCAGCGTCGGCGGTAGGCGGGGTCTCTCCGCCCACCTCCTGCACAAAGCGGGGCACGGCCAGGGCGAAGAGCTGGGCCAGCTCGCCCAGGCTGGCCCGCGTGATGCCGGTCCGCACCAGCACATCGAGCTGCAGGCACGCGTCGCCCTCGGGGTCGAGGTAGGCGCGCACGAAGTTGTGCGAAGCGTTGAACCGGCTCACCCGCTCCGGCGTCGCCGCCTTGGCCTGAACCGCGGTGAAGAAGGTGAGCCGGCGGCCCGAATTGGCAATCACCAGCGCAACCCCCTGCATCCGGCAGTGGAAGAGCCCGCCCCGCCGGCGTTCGATCGTGTCCAGAAATGCGTCGGTGAAGCGCTCCTCCAGGATCGCGAGAAGCACCTCGTCGGTCAGGTAGGTAACGGTCTCCTCACCCGCGGCGGCCAGGGCGGCGGCGACCTCCGCGTCCCCGTCGGCGCCGCCGGTGCGCGGCTCGCCCCGACCCGCGAGCACAGCAAGGCGCTGATCG
>CAZKKD010000053.1:0-2189 GCA_964553265.1 uncultured Planctomycetales bacterium
CGGCAAGTCGATGTGCGCATTCGCCGGACTTCGTCCGGTCCGCGCCCTAACGCCATCCTGCACGGCGAAGCAGCTTGAGCGCAAAAACGGACAGGTAGAGGAAGGCAAAAAAGCTCACGACGTACCACAGGGCCATCGAACTGTCCGCCCTTGCGGCGGCGATGCCACGGAGAATGCTGTAGGCCTCTCCCAATGAAGCCAGGCCCATCAGGACAAGCCCCAGCAAGCCCTCCATGAACTTCCGTACTGGCGCAACAGCAGTACCTTGATCGGCGTCCTCTTGCACTTCCGAGCGTCTGAGCATAAAATAGCTCCCAGTAACGAGAGAGACAAAAACCACAGCTGCTTCCGCCCCCTTGTCGGCCTTGTACAGCCCTCCGCCTAGATATAGACTTCCAGGGCTCATCACCAGCCTGAACGCCTTAAGGATGAGAAGTTTGCCCAGGACCTCGGACCACGAATAGTGTACAGCACGGGCAGCGATGGCGGGTAGAGCCCAAATGACCAGCAGGCAGAGAAGGTCAATTTCATCGTATTCGAGTGGGATCATCCCGTTCTCCGGATTCCTCTTCCGCACATGCATCCTCGCGGGCGTCGGCTGCGCACTACTCTTCGTGCTCGTAGCCCCGCGGAACGTGTCCGGGAACCACGTATGGTTTTGCATCGGACCCAAACGGACTGTGGATGGGACGTCCACTGATGGCGGAATCCAACCGGATGAGCGGGTAGTAGAAGAGAAAAAGTCCGCCCTCCCTGTAAGCCAAGGGCATCGACTCGCGGTAGCGGGCATCGTAGTGTCTGGAAAACTCCTTCAACTCCCTCGTACTTGAAAACATCCTGGTCTTGCCGATGTACTCCAACATCAGATGCTGTTGTCGGACGAACAGGTAGGATGTGACGTACGCGGTCAGGAGAAACGCAACCACCGCAGGCGTCCGGCGAAGCAATCGGGGCGTTTTCGGATTCTGCATCGCCCGCCCTCATGGGGTTGGCCCGAAGTTGCACTCTGCACCCATCGGCGACAGCGCGCATCGGCTGGCACTGCACGATCGGCAGGGCGCTGTTCTGCAAAGGCATGCTACGTGACGGAGCGCGGCGGGTCAAGGGGGCGGGCCAGGCCGGGGCATCGAAAGGGGGTGCGGCTGCGGCACGACCTCGAAGCCGTACCCGGTGAAGTGGCGCGGCAGCGACGTTCGACCTCAGAAACCTTCGTCGCCGATGAGGGGGACGAAGGTGACGTCGAGGAGGGGGGCTTCGGTGAAGGTGTCGGCCTCGCGGATGACCGCGACGAGCTGCTGGCGGCTGCGGCCGAGCGGGAGCACCAGGCGTCCCCCGTCGCGGCTGAGCTGGGCGCGCAGGCTGGGCGGCTGGGCCGGGGCGGCGGCGGTGACGATGATGCGGTCGAACGGGGCCTCCTCCGGCACGCCCCGGGTGCCGTCGCCGACGTGGAAGGTGACGCGGTCGTCGAGGCCGATCGCCTCCAGGACGTGCGCGGCGCGCTCGGTGAGGGGCTCGTGGCGCTCGATGGTGTGCACGGTGCAGCCGATGGCGGCGAGGATGGCGGTCTGGTAGCCGCTGCCGGTGCCGACCTCGAGGACGGTGTGGTCGGGGGCGACCTCAAGCGCCTGGGTCATGAAGGCGACGACGTAGGGCTGGCTGATGGTCTGCCCGCAGGCGATGCGGACGGGGTGGTCGTCGTAGGCCTCGCCCCACGCGCCGGGGTCGAGGAAGCGGTGACGCGGCACGCGGCGGAAGGCGTCGAGCACCGCGGGGTCGGTGATGTCGCGGCCGGCGAGCTGGCGGACCACCATCTGTTCGCGAAGGGCGTCGAAGTCGTAGCGGTCTTCGAGGTCGCTCATCGGGCGGGCTCCTCGGCAACGGGGACGGGGCGGGTCAGGCGCGGGTGCTGTCGCGGAGGCACTTGCGCGCCACCATGCGGAAGAAGCGGATGCTGTCCTGGACCGGGCGGATGCGGCTGGTCTCGTCGCCGTAGACGGTGCTGATGGGCGCGGCGTCGATGCGCAGACCCCGCCGGCCGGCCTCGATGAGGAACTCGCTCTCGAAGGCGAAGCCGGTGGTCTCGACCGCCGGGGCGACGGCGCGCCACGCCGCGGCGGTGACGAGGCGGTAGCCGGTCTGGCTGTCGGGCACCTGCGCGTGGGCGAGGCGGCTGACGGGCCAGGACAGGA
>CAZKKD010000053.1:2199-15053 GCA_964553265.1 uncultured Planctomycetales bacterium
GGTCTGCCGCCGCACCCAGGGCATGGTGGCCGCGTCGTCCATGCGGTTGCCGACCACGACATCGGCCCCGGCGCGCCAGGCGTCGAGGAAGCGGGGGAGCTCGTCGGGGAGGTGCTGCCCGTCGGCGTCGAGGGTGAGCGCGGCGTCGAACCCGTCGGCGACGACGCGGTCGATCCCGTCGGCCAGGCTGCGCCCCTTGCCGAGGTTGACGGGGTGCCGGAGGACCGCGGCGCCGGCCGCCTCCGCGACGCGGGCGGTTTCGTCGGTGCTGCCGTCGTCGACGACGAGGACGTCGGCCAGGTGGCGCCGCACCCCGGCGATGACCGGCGCGAGGCGGGCGGCCTCGTTGAGCGCGGGGATGACGGCCGCGACGCGGCCGGGCAGCGCGCCGCCGGGGGAGGGGGGCGGTCCGCCGGCGCTCACGGCTGCCACTCCTCTTCCCAGACGCGGTAGAAGACGGTCCACTCCTCGGGGTGCCAGCGGATCGCCTCCTCGATGACACGGGCGTAGGCCTGGGTGAGGGCGAGGACCTTCGCGTCCTTGTCGCCGGTTTCGGGGACGGGGATGGGCGGCTCGAAGGCGATGGTGAAGCAGTCGTTGGTCCGGCGCAGGACAAAGGCCGGCACGATGGGCGCGCCGGTGGCGATGGCGAAGCGCGCCGGCCCCTGCGGAAAGCGGCAGGGGCGGCCGAAGAACTCGATCTCCACCCCCTGGACGGTGGGGTCGCGGTCGCCGAGAACGCAGACGACCTCGTTGCGATTGAGGGCCCGCAGCGCATGCCGCGGGGCGTCCCCGACGCTGATGACGTTGATGTCCATGTGGCTGCGCTCGCGCATGAAGAGCTCGTTCGCCTTGGCGTAGGTGTGGGCCTCGGCGATGATGTTGACCTTGTAGCCGGCCACGCGGCGGAGCGCCGCGGCGCCGAACTCCCAGTTGGAGAGGTGGGCGGAGACGACGATGCAGCCGTTGCCGCGGGCGAGGGCCTCGTCGACATGGCGCTTGCCCTTGATGCCGACGCGCTCCTCGAAGAAGTTGGCGTCGAAGAGGCGGAAGCGGAAGAACTCGGCGAGGTACTTGCCGAAGTTGCGGAAGACCCAGCGCGCCTCGTGGGCGATGCGGCGCTCGGTGGCGTCGGGGAGCACGCGGCGGAGGTTGGCCTTGACGGCGTTGCGGCCGCGGGCGTCCAGGAGCCAGTTGCAGTCGGCGATCCGCAGCGCCACCCAGTAGAGGAAGCGGATCGGCAGCGTCAGCGACAGGCAGATGATGATCCGATAGGCGATGTACTTGAGTTTGTGCTGCAGCATGGCGGGGGATCCGGGAGAAGGCGTCAGCCGTTCTCTTCGCTTTCGCGTGCGCGGCGGATGGTTTCGGCGGTGGTGTCGATGAAGCCGCCGGTCGTCCCCTTCTTGCTGACGTGGCGGGCGAAGTTCTTGTCCGGGTAGAGCTCGGAGAGATAGCCCGCCAGCGCCTGCACCGTGGGGCCGTAGCCGTCGCGGTAGATGTGGTATTCCAGGTCGTAGCCCATCTCGCTGGCGCGCTGGTCGCGCTTGGCTTGGTCGCGGTCGGGCGCTGTCATGACGGTGCGCACCACCTCGGCGGGGATGTCGGGGCGGTACTCGCGCGGATCGGGAATCGGGAGCGACTTGACGCGTTCGAGCGTCTCGTAGACGTCGTCGACCTCGAACGGATTGACGGCGGTCAGGAGCTCGTAGAAGCAGGTGCCGAGGCTGAAGAGATCGCTGCGGTGGTCGGTGACCTGGTAGTCGGCCTGCTCGGGGCTCATGAACTCGACCTTGCCCATCAGGACCTCGCCTTCCTGCTGGTTCATGTAGTGGCGCGCCTTGGCGACGCCGAAGTCGGTGAGACGGACGGTGCCCTCGCTGCTGATGAGGATGTTCTTGGGCGAGACGTCGCGGTGCACGATGCCGAGGGTGTTGCCGTCCTCGTCGGTCTTGCTGTGGGCGTATTCGAGCCCGCGGCAGGTGCGCGCCATGATGAAGCAGGCGAACTCCTCGGGGATGTCGCGGCCGAGCTCGAGGTGGCGCTGGAGGAAGTCCTCGAGGTTGATGCCGTCCATGAACTCCATGGCGATGTAGTAGACGCCGGCCTCGTCGCGGCCGAGCTGGTAGATCTGCACGATGTTCTCGTGGACGAGGTTGGCGACGAGCTTCGCCTCGCCGATGAACATCTCCACGAATTCGCGGTTGCGGGAGTAGTGCGGGAGGATGGTCTTGACCGCCATGGTCTTGAGAAAGCCTTCGGCGCCGAGCTGGGTGGCCTCGTAGACGGCGCCCATGCCGCCCTGGGCGAGCTTGTTTTCGAGGCGGTAGACGCTTTCGCCGCGGATGACACCGAGTCCGTTGTCGGGTTGGTCGCTCATGTCAGTCCCCGTTCTCCGTCAGGCGCCGGGGCGCACCCCGCCGGCCGGCCGACAAGCTACTTGCCTTCGCGCAGTCGGGCGCCGCAGCGCGGATCCAGGCACTCGATGGCTTCCACCTTGCGCACGGTCGCTTCGACATCGTACTCGACGCGGTGGAAGACGACCTCGCTGTCCGTCAGCGTCGCGTAGCAGGCGCGCGGGTCGCGGTCCCGCGGCTGGCCGACGCTGGAGACGTTGATGATGAGCTTCTCGCCCGGTTCGAAGGTGTAGCGCATGTCGATGTCGGCCGGCTCGTAGAAGCGGGGCTCCTCGGTGATGATGCCCGGCCGATGCGTGTGGCCGACGTAGACGTTGCGGTCGATCATCTCGAAGATGGCGAAGATCTTTTCCGGATCATGCCGCGGATCGTCGGGCAGGATGTACTCGAAGATGTTGTCGCGCGGCGAGGCGTGGACGAGCAGGTCGTCGCCGAGCTGCCGCCGTTCGGGCAGGTCGCGCAGCCAGTCCCAGCGCTCCTGCTTGCGCGGGAGGCTGAAGATGCCGGGTTCCATGCGCTCGCGGATGCAGGTGATGGCTTCCGCGGCGATGCGGTTGAAGCCGACGGCGGCGTTGATGAGGGCGAAGTCGTGATTGCCCATGAGGGTGGTGCCGCAGCGCTCGCGCAGGAGATCGATACAGCCTTCCGGTTCGGGGCCGTAGCCGACCACGTCGCCGAGGCAGTGGACCGCCTCCACATCGCCCTGGTCGTCGATGTGCCGGAAGACGGCCTGGAGAGCATCGAGGTTGCCGTGGATGTCGCTGATGAGCGCGATCTTCACCCGGTCGCATCCTTCCCGTTGGCCTCCGGCCGTTCGGCCGCGAGGGCGTCGATCCATGCGATGTGCCGTTCTTCCTCTTCGGCGAGGAACGCGAACGCGGCGCAGACGCTCTCGGCCGAACGGTCGTTGTCCGCGATTTGGGGATAGAAGTCGCGTTACGCTTCTTCCCGCGCCCGGGCGGCGCCCAGCACCTCGGCCACGCCGTCGCCCGTGCGGACCGGCGGCGGGTCGGCGTCCGCGTCCGGCGCGTCGGGCAGGGAGGGCGCCCCGGAGGGAATCAGCACCTCCTCGGGGTGGTCCTCGGCCAGGAGCGCGCGGATGCGCAGTTCGTGCGCTTCTTCTTCTCCGGCCAGGCGGCGCAGGAGCTCGCGGGCACGGCGGCCGTTGACGCGGCTTTCCGCTTCCCGGTAAAACGCGGCGGAGTCGGCTTCGAAGCGCAGCACGCTCTGGAGCAACTGGTTGAGTATGTAGCGTTCGGCGGCCCCGCCCACCAGGCTCTCCTTCCGCTTGCACGACCGGCCTCACGGGCGCCCATTCTCATCGGCCGGCTCCGGATCGTCAAGGGAAACCTTGTCGCCGGCCGGAGGGGGCCGGTTCAGGGCGCCTCCGGCGGCCTATCCTTTGTACAGTCGCGTTTCCAGCATCCAGGAGCGTTCGGTCCAGTTCGAGTCGACGCGGGTGTCTTCGCGGATGGCCTTGGTGGCGGCGTAGACCTTGGCGTCGAGGTTGTCGATGTGGTGGAGCGCCAGCGCTTCCGGGATGGCCGGGAGCACGGGCGATCCGTACTCGTACCGGCCGTGGTGGCTGAGGATGAGGTGGTAGATCAGGTTCCGCTTTTCGCGGGGGAAGTCGGGCAGGTCGCGGAGGCGGCCCTCCAGGAACAGGATCCCCTGCGTCAGGTGCCCCAGGAGGCTGCCCTCGTCGGTGTATTCGATGCTCACCCCGGCATGGAGCTCCTCGACCTTGCCGATGTCGTGGAGGATGGCGCCGGTCACGAGCAGGTCGCGCCGCAGGCCCGGCGTGAGCTGCGTGTAGCGGTCGACGACCCGCAGGAGGCTGGCGGTGTGCTCCAGGAGGCCGCCGACGTACGCGTGGTGGTTGTTGCGCGCGGCCGGGGCGCGGCGGAAGGCGTCGAGAAACGCGGCGTCGTCAAAGATGGCGTGCAGAAGCGCGGCGTAGTCCGGGTCCTGCAGGCTGTCGATGGCCTGCTGCAATTCGCCGACGAGGGCGTCGAGGTCGGCGGGCGTGTGCGGGACGAGCGCGGCGAGGTCGACCTCGTCCATTTCGGCCGGCCGGATGCGGGCAATCTTCACCTGCAGCGCGTCGCGGTAGCTCTCCACCGCGCCGCGGACCTTGAGCACCTCGGCGCCGGCGAGCGCCTGGTACTGTTCGCCGATGTCGGCGTAGTCGTCCTCGGTCTTCTGCCAGACGTTGGCGGGGACGGTCCCGCTCGCGTCGCCGAGCGTGAGGCGGATGAACTGCCCGCCGCTCCGGGTCTCGCGCAGGCTGGACTCGCGCCGGGCGTAATAGCCCTCCACCTGGTCGCCCTCGGCGAAGTCGCGGATGGCGGCGTGGGGGGTGTTGAAGAGTGGAGACTGGGCTTCGGGCGTCATGGCGTCAGGAGGTCCTCCCGGAGATTGGCCAGCGAAACGGCGGCCGCACCGATGCGGCCGACTGCGACCGCGGCGGCGTGGTTCGCCAGGTGCGCCGCGGTGGAAAGGTCGAGGTCGGCGGCCAGGGCCAGGGCGACCGTGGCGGCGACGGTGTCGCCGGCGCCGGTGACGTCGTAGACCTGTCGCGCCCGGGCGGGGATGCTCTCGCGTTCGCCCGCGCCGGTGTAGAGCACCATGCCCTCGCCGCCGCAGGTGACGAGGACGTTCGGGGTCCAGCCTTCGGCGATGGCGGCCGCGGCGTCGTCGGGGGGATGGGCCGTGTGATCGGTGCCGGCGATGGCGGCGGCTTCGCGGTGGTTGGGCGTCATGAGGTGGAAGCCCTTGTAGAGGGTCTTCTGCGACGGGCGCGGATCCACCACCACGCGGGCCTCCGCGGCGCGAAGAACGTCGGCGGTCGCCGCGGTGAAGGCGCCCTTGGCGTAGTCGCTGACGACGACGACGCAGCCGGGCGTGAGGACCTTCCGCAGCGCGTCGGCCATGCGCGCTTCGGCGGCCGCCTCCAGCGGGTGCGGGTGCTCCCAGTCGGCGCGGAGGAGCTGCTGGTTGTGCGCGATGTAGCGGACCTTGGTGGTGGTGGGGCGGCTGTCGGAGACGAAGTGCGCCCGGATGCCGGCGCAGCGGCAGAGCGCCTCGAGGTGCCGGCCGCGCTCGTCGTCGCCGACGAGTCCGAAGAGGAGCGCTTCCCCGCCGAGAGCGACAATGTTGCGCGCGACGTTGGCTGCCCCGCCGGGAAGCTCGGTTTCGCGGGTCACCCGCAGGACCGGCACCGGGGCCTCGGGGCTGATGCGCTCGGCTTCGCCCCAGACGTAGTGGTCCAGCATGACATCACCGACCACCACCACGCGGCAGCCGGCCATCGTGTACGCCTGATCCGCGAGCGCCTGGCGCGCGGTCGCTTCGGTATCCATGCACAGCCTTTCTTCGGGCGCTCCCCGCCGAACGGGGAGCCCGTCCAGCGGAGAGCTTAGCCGAGCGCCGGGAGGCCGGCAAGGGGAAAGCCGGTCCGCGGGATGCAGGTCCGCCCGCGGCCTGTCCGGGAGGATCCTCCGGAGGCCTGGAGGCTCCGATGGGGTCCGATCTTGCGCTGCGCCGTACGGTTGCATACGATCCCGAAAGGTCGCGGAGGGGGCCTCCCGGCCGGCCATGGCCAAGAGCAGCGAAGGACGCCGACCGATGAACGGCATGACCCGCAAATTGCGGCGCTTTCTGCGGATGGCGCGAGGCTTCGGTCTCTGGAGCACCGTTGTCTACTCGGTCCAGAACCGGACCGGGCTCTACCCGGCGCTGCTGCCGCTCCATCTGCGGTTGACGCGGCGGCAGATTGCCGAGGTGCGGGCCACGGGCCGGACGCCGCTGCCGCGCTTCCTCAGCATCTACCCCACCTGGCGGTGCAACCTCCGGTGCCGGATGTGCCACCAGGAGGGCCGCGCGGAGCAGGCGGCGAAGGAAGAGTTCACCCTCGACCAGTTCCGCGGTCTCCTGGACGGACCGAACGGCCGCTACGTCAACTCCATCCGCTTCCTCGGCGGGGAGGCGTTTGTCCGGCCGGACTTCCCGGAGATGATGGACCTCTGCGACGCGCGCGGCATCAGCTTCATCATCACGACCAACGGCACCTTCTTCACCGAGGAGATGGTGCGGCGCCTGGAGGGGTACCGGAACCTGGGCGGCATTGTCCTCTCGCTCGACGGTCCGGAAGCGATCCACAACGCCATCCGCCGACGGCCGTTCGCCTTTGAGAAACTGATCGAGGGGGTGCGGCGTTTCCGGCGGAAGGAGCTCCTCAGCTTCAACAGCGTCATCACCGCGGAGAACATCGACCAGTTGGAAGCGCTGCTGGACGTGGCGGCCGACCTGGGCGCCCGGCGCCTCGGGTTCAACCTGGAGGGGTATCTCTCTCCCGCCGACATCGAGGCGAGCACGAAGGCGGTGCGCGCCTGGACGGGGCAGGAGATCGACGTCGGCGGCAACATCCACGAGGACGGCGAACCGCCCGCGCCGCTGGCGAAGCTGGAGGAGCGCTGCCGCGCCGCGCTGGCCCATGCGGAACAACGGGGCCTGGAGGTGAGCCTGGAGCCGCGGATGTTCACCCGCGACCTGGGGCTCTACGTCTCGGGCGATACGCTGGGGAAGGGGCTCATCTGCCGCGACCTTACCACGCAGCCGCACTGCAAGGTGGACCCCTCGGGCAATGTCTTTCCCTGCGAAGGCATCCCGACGACCTTTGGCAACATCTTTGAAGAATCCCTGCCGGAGATCTGGAACAGCCCCGCCTACTCTGCGTTCCGCAAGCGCCTTGCCAACGGGCTCATCCCCCGCTGCCGCCGCTGCTGCGCCCTCATCCCGGCGGGGAAGGAACCGGCCGGATGAAGAAGGTCCTCTTCGTCGCCTTCTACTTTCCGCCCGCCGGGGGAGGGGGCGTGCAACGCAGCAGCAAGTTCGTCAAGTACCTGCGCGAATTCGGCTGGGAGCCCGTGGTTCTCACCATCGATGAGGACGCGGCCCGGCGCCTCCACAGCGGCTCGGACGATGACCTGCTGGCCGAAATCCCCTCGGGTACGGAAGTGATCCGTACGCCTTTTCTCCGGCAATTGCAGCTACTGGAGCGGCTCCGGCGGCTTCACATGATGGGACCGGCGGAGTTTTTTCTGTATCCATGGTTTTGGGAATTCTATGCCCTCTGGTACGGCGTGGCGTTGCAGGCCGCCCGCACACGACTGGAGAAGGGCGACATTGATGCGATCTACACAACCAGCGGGCCGTTTTCTGCGCTTCGCGTGGGTGCATCCCTGCAGGATGAGTTCGGTCTGCCCTGGCTTGCAGATGTGCGCGACCCCTATACCTTGAGTCATTGGGGGTGGCCGTCGCGATTGCATTACCGACTGTGCAGAATGATGGAGCGCCGGCTGCTGCGGCAAGCGGAACTGCTGGTGTTCGCGACGGAAGGGTTGCGTGCCATGCACCTGGCGGCGTACCCGGAGTTGAAACCGGTTCGGACCTCCTGCATACACAACGGCTATGACGAGGAGGACTTCGCTTCTCCCCCGCCGCCAAGAGATGGCCGGTACTTTCGAATCGTGTATGCCGGGACCGTCTACTCGGGGCGGACGCGCGGGCGTCCTTCCAGCCTCCTTTCGCGAATCAACCCGTTTCGCATCCTTCACTACCCCGGTCCCCTGGAGTTGGACCGAACGACCTTGGCCCCGGACGCCTTTCTCAAAGGAGTTCGGCGGGCAATCGATCGCCAACCAGAACTGGCCTCGACTGTCCGGGTCGAATTTTGCGGAACGGAGACCGATACCGCGGGCATGGAGGATCTGATCGGGAAGCTCGACCTTCAGGAAATCGTCCACCGGCGCGGACGCGTTTCCCATGCTTCGGCCCTGGCCAGCATCCGTTCTGCTGACGTGTTGTTGCTGACCATGGAGCGCCGACTGGACGGACAGCCCAGTCCGGTGACATGCGGAAAGCTCTTTGAGTATCTTGCGACGCAACGCCCTATCCTCGCTGTCGGAGGCGAGGGCGAAGGTGTCTCCATTGCGCAACGTGCCGGGGTAGGACGTTTCGTGCCTTCGGATACCGTTGAACATATTGCCGCCACCATTCTTGAACTGCATAGCGAATGGCGAGACGGTAAGGTCGACTGCCGGGCTGATACGGCCTATATCGAGGGGTTTGCCCGGCGCCGGTTGACCGGACGCCTGGCTGACCTTTTGAGCGGAATGCGGATGCGTTCGTCCCCAGTCCCAGCATGACGGATGGAATGCGATGGCAAATCCATCATGGCCGGACGGCAAGACGCCGCGAGTGGGTTTTCTGCAAGAAGGCGGTGGCGTCGGGCTTTACCGTGTCGTTACCGACCATGTCGCCGATATCGGGGCATGCGCGACCCTGTTTGCCCACCCCCGCAATGATCGGCTTCTCACCTGGCTCTGGACGCTCTGGCGGCGGCGGGCCGACGTCTTCTATGCGATGGGGGTGCAGTTGCGGGGCAACCGTTTCCGGGCGGCGCAGTGGCTGGGACGCCGGACGGTGCTGCACTGGATCGGCACCGATGTCTGGTACCTGAGGACCGACCCGGAGAAGCGCGAGGCGTTCCGGCGCGACGTCCTGCCCCACATCGATGCGCACTGGGCAGTCTCGAAGGAGAACGCGGCCGGACTGCGCGACGCGCTGGGCGTGGACGCGACCATCGTCCCCATCATCGACTACGGCGTGACCGATGTTCCCGAACCGGCGGCGCGCGACGCCCATGCCGCCTTTCTCTACAATCCCAGGGGCAGCGGAAAAGCAGGAGACTTTTACGGCCTGCCGCAGTTTCTGGCTGCGGCCCGGGCACATCCCGACGTTCCCTTCCGGGTCCTGGCCGACGACGGGGCGGAGGCCGCAGAGGCGGTACCGCCGAACGTGGCGTTCCTGGGCCGCGTGGAGGACATGGCGGGCATCTACCGCACGCACACCGTCTATATCCGTCCGACGCAGCACGACGGCTTGCCGAAGATGGTGATCGAGGCCCTGGCGTGGGGGTGCGAGGTGATCTACAGCCAGCCGTTTCCCCACTGCCGGCAGGCGTCCACGGCGGACGAGGTGACTGCGGCGGTGCGGGAGGTCCTGGCCGTGCCGCCGAGGTGCAACCGCGCCGGCCGCGAGCATGTGCGGACCGCCTATGCCCGGGACCGGGTGCGTCGCCAGTGGGAAGAGGCGCTGGCCGCGCTCGTCGGGCCGAATGCCTGAACTCCGGCCGGGCTGGCGACGCCGGGAACCAGCCGCGGGTGTCGTTCAGACAATGCCGAATTCGTCGTGGATGTCTTCCAGCGAGAGCGGGGTGAGCCGCTCGCGGGGGGCGGCGGCGTTTCGGTCGCGGAGACCGGCCAGGACGAGGACCGCCCGCGCCAGCCGCCGGGGCCAGGCGCCGGGGTGGATGGGCGCGCGGCTGCCGAAGTTGCGCTCGTGCACGACCCGGAGCCACCGGGCGGCGCCGTTCACCTGGCGCGTGGGGGCGAAGGCCGCGCCCTCCTGGTGCGCGCCGAACCAGGCGGTGCGGAACGGTTCGCCCCCCCGTTGCTCGATGAGCGACAGGAACGGGTTGGCCGGGTCGTCGGCCACGTAGATGCGGTCTTCGTGCAGGAAGTACCCGCGGGTGAGGTTGATGATCTCGGCGGGCTGCTCTTCGAAGCAGGACTGCACCGTCGCCAGGGCGTTGCGTTGCAGGGCGTCGTCGTTGTCGAGGCGGGTGGTGATGAGGAACTCCCGGTCGGCGCGCTCGCGGATGGCGGGCCGGAGCGCGTCGTAGTCGGGGACATAGACGGGCTCGAAGAGATCGTTCCCGCGGTCGCGCTCGATCCGCTCGCGGTAGGGCGGGGGGGTGGCTTCGTCGAAGAAGATGCACCAGCGGAATTCGGCTCCGCGCTGGTTGCGGACCGACGGCAGGCAATAGCGTTCGAAAAGCGAGAAGCGGTGATCCAGCCAGGCCGGGGTGCGCACGTCTGCCCCGGACTTGTCCTGCTGCCAGGCCGGATTCGGGACATTGAATCGCGTGATCAGCAGGTGGCGAAAAAGGGCCATGATTGTGGGCTCCCTTGACCGTTCCGGCCGGGCATGCTGCAGACGCATTGATTTGCCCGACGCGTTCTGAGAGTCAAGCATAAGGTGGTGCGGAAGCATTGCAAGGCTGTGGCGCGGCCAAGCTGGCGCGGCCGACGGCGCGTGGCCGGAAGGGACGTTCAGCTTTCCCGTTCGTCCCGCTGGCGGGCAGCCTCCAGGAGCAGGTTCTGCATCCTGGTATGCACGTTCGGCTCCAGCGCGCGCTGGTCGCCTTTGAAACTGAAATGGCCCTGCGTCTCGTGGAGGATGGCGATGACGGCCGCGTCGCCGTAATGGGTGCCGTATTCGGCCTGGACAATCTCACCGGCGTCGAAGTACAGAAGCGCGCGGCCCTGGTTGGCCTGGATCATGAGGAGGCCGGTGCGGCGGGACAGGTTGAGCAACTGGCAGAGGTCGGCAATGTGCAGGGTGGCCAGCGTGCCGCTGAAGTCGGTGTCCGGCGCGAACCCCTTGGTGCCGAGGGCGGGCATCTCCTGGGTGACCTGCTGGTGGCTCTCCCGCTCGGACTCTTTCCGGACACGCTGCAGATCGTCCGGGTTGCTGACGGCGCGGAAGGTGTAGCTCATCAGGCCGATCTCCACGACATCCCCGTCGTTGAGCGGCTGGGTGGTGATGCCGCTTCCGTTGACGAAGGTGCCGTTGCTGCTCTGCAGATCGGTGATGATGAAGCGCGTTCCGTCGAAGAGAATCTCGGCATGCCGGCGGCTTGCGCGCGCATCGTCGACGACAATGTTGTTCCCCTCCGCCCGGCCGAGCGTGAAGGAGCGGTCGCTCGGTACGAGCACGGGATCGCCCCGCTGGGGGATGAGGAAGTGCAGGCGCGCGAAGTCGAAATCGTCGGGCATCGGGTTCCGCAATTCAGAAAAGGGGGCGCCGGTTTTCGCCGCCGCGGCGCCCCTGTAGAGTTAGCAGGTCCGCCCCGGACCTGTCAACCGGAAAGCGGTTCGTGACCGCGGGCCTGCAGAAAGCTTTGCAGCAAAATCTGCGCGGCGAGGGCATCGATGTGCTGTCTGCGCTGCCGTCCGTCGAGCCCCGCGGAGCGCAAGCGCCGTTCGGCCTCTTCGGAAGTGAGCCGCTCGTCCCAGAGTTCGACGGTAAACCCCCTCTCCCGAAGGGTTTCTGCGAAGAGCTCATGCTCTCGGGCCTTCTTGCCCGCGCGCCCGTCCAGGTTGCGCGGGTGGCCCACCACGATGCACTCGGCCTGGTATTCGCGGGCGGCTTCGGCGACCTGGCTGAGGGCGTCGTTCAGGCTCTTGACGTCGCAGCGGCCGAGCGGGGCGGCCACCAGGCCGGCTTCGTCGCTGACGGCGAGGCCGACCCGCCGGTTGCCGAGATCCACACCGAGGCAGCGCATCAGGATGCCCTTTGCCGCATGCGGGAGGCGCCGGTCCGCGCGCCCGTCCGACCGCCCGGTGTCCGTGCCTTCAAAGCAGGTCGTCCCGGTGTTGCTCGCGGAGGCGGTTGACCACCTCCTTCACGTCCTGGGCGCGGTCGCGGGGGCAGACGAGGACGGCGTCATCGGTGGCGACGACGATGAGATCCTTCACGCCCACCAGCGCCACGGTGCGGTCGGCGTCAACCACGCACCCTTCGCTGTCGATGGTCACCGCATCGCCGCGGATGACATTGCCGTCGCTGTCCGGTTCGTCGTGCCGGGCGACCGAGGCCCAGCTGCCGAGGTCGTCCCAGTCGAACGGCGCCCGGAGAACGTAGACGGATTCGGCGTGCTCCATGACGGCATAGTCGAAGCTGATCGCCGGCATCTCGGCGTAGGCCTCGCGGAGGGCGTCGGCCTGGCTGTCGGTCCCGGCGGCGGGCCGGAAGGCCTCCAGGCGGCGGTGGATCTCCGGCTGCTGGCGGCGGAGCTCTTCGAGCACGGTGGAGGCGCGGAAGAAGAAGATGCCCGCATTCCACAGGTAGCCCCCCTCGCGGAGGAAGCGGTCCGCCGTCTCGCGGTCGGGCTTTTCGGTGAAGCGGCGTACCGTGAACGCCGGCGGTTCGCAGTCCGGCAGCGACTCTCCCTCCTGGACGTAGCCGTAGCCGGTGGCTGCGAAACCGGGCGGGATCCCGAGCGTGACGATGCCGCCGCGGTCGCGGGCCAGGCCCACCGCGGCCTCCACCGCGCGGGTGAACTCCGAGGTCGGGTGGATGTAGGCGTCGGCGGGAAAGACGCCCACGACGGGGTCTTCCCCCTCGCCGGCGCCCACCTGGGCGAGCACCGCGGCCAGGCCGACGCAGGGCGCGGTGTTGCGGCCGACCGGTTCGGCGATGATGTTCTCCGGCGGCGGCGTCGGGGCCCGTTCGGCGGTGCCGGCGCGCTGCGTCTCGTTCGTGATGACGAGGATGTGCTCGGCGCTGCAGCCGGCGCGGAGGCGGTCG
>CAZKKD010000054.1:0-14761 GCA_964553265.1 uncultured Planctomycetales bacterium
TCTTCTGCAACACCCGCCATGCCGATCCCGCGCGCTGGGTGAGCATTGCGACCACGACCACCAGCGGCGCGGCGGCCGAGTGGTTCGGGCGGACGGTGCTGGGGGCGGATGCCGGCGGCGCGGCGACGGCCGCAGCGGCCGCCGGGGCGGCCCCCGGGGCGGACGGGGTGCAGTTCCTGCCGCACCTGCTGGGGGAGCGGACGCCCCACTGGGACGCGGCGTCGCGGGGTGCGTTCGCGGGGCTCTCCAGCCGGAGCGACCGGCCGGCGCTGGCGCGCGCGGTGCTGGAGGGGGTGGCCTACGGATTCCGCCTCTGCGTGGAAGCGCTGGAGCGCGACCTCGGCCGGCGGCTGGAAGCGCTGACGGTGAGCGGCGGCACGACCCGGAGCGCGCTGGCCCTGCGGATCCGCGCGAGCGTCCTCGGCCGGCCGCTCCGCGTGCTGGAGCTCGACGGCGCGTCCGCGCTCGGCGCCGCCATGCTGGCCGGCGTGGCGGCGGGCCTCTACCCGTCGGTCGAGGCCGCCCGCGCCGCGACGGCGGCGGCCCGCCCCGTCCGTGCCGTTGTTGAGCCGGACGCTGCCTGGCGCGAGGTGTACGAAGACGGCTTTACCGCTTTCCGCCGGCTCTACCCGGCGCTCCGCGATGCCCGCGACGGCGGGGTCGATGCCTGATCGTTCGGCGCACCCCGCGTCCGCGTGCGGCGACTCAGGACGCGTCCTTTAGCGCCACGGGCCGGCCGGTCGCGATGGATTCGAGCGCGCCCAGGCAGATGGCCAGCGCCCGCCGGCCTTCGCTTCCGTCCAGCTCCAGCGCACCCCGCCCTTCGATGGCCTGCACCAGGTCCTCGATCCGCACGGCGGGGGACTGGTTGCCGGACGGCGGGTAGACCTCCCGGTGATCCCCGAAGGTAAGGACGCAGTCGTTGCCCTCGGGCGCGGCGGCCATGGCGGGGCCGACGATGCGCTCGGCGGTCATGCCGGGAAAGCCCTCGGGCATGCCCCAGTTGACGTTGACCGAGCAGATGTGCCCCCCGGCGAAGCGGACCAGCACCTCTGCGGCATCGATGGCCAGGTCGTCGATGCCGGCGAGGCGTTCCTTGCCGCTGCCGAAGATGTGCCCGTGGGCGACCACCTCTTCGGCCTCGGCGCCGGTAATGTAGCGCGCGAGGTCGAAGAAGTGTCCGGCCATGTCGACAAGGGGGCCGCCGTTGCGGCTCTTGCGGTGCATGTCGAGCTTGGGCCGGACCCCCCGGAGGTCGACGAAGCGGAGAAAGACCGGCCCGCCGAAACGCCCCTCCTGCACCCAGCGTCGGTAGGCCTGGAAACGCCCGTTGCCGCGGTACTGGTACGACACCGCCAGGTGCGCGTCGCCGGCCTTTGCGGCGGCGATCATGCGGTCGGCGTCCTCCAGGGTGAGGGCAATGGGCTTTTCGCAGAGCACGTGCTTGCCGCGTTCGAGGGCGTGAATGCTGACCTCGGGATGGAACGCGACGGGCGTGCAGACGCTCACCACGTTCACGCCCTCGGTGTCGATGGCCTCCCGGTGGGAGGGGCAGGCGACGGCGCCGTGCGCGTCGGCCATGGCCCGGGCGCGGTCGGCGTCGGGGTCGTACACCGCCGCGATGGCGGCGTCCGGCCGCTGGGCCCAGAGGTTGGCGTGCGCGCCGCCCATGGCGCCGCATCCGATGACTGCCACCCGGTAGGACATGATGGTCTCCTGTGGTCTGAACGTGGACCGGAACCGGCGATGCGTTCCCCGCCATGGGGCCTTCGCCCGCGCCGCCCCGGCTCAACGGTTCGTGGTGGCCTCGGCGGAGATCTGGGCTTCCAGGAAGATCCGGTTCCGACGGACCGCCTCTTCGGGCGCAAGCGCGGTGGTATCCTGTTCCGCGATCCAGCAGAGGCCGGGCTTGTGCTGGAGGAGCCACGCCGCGGCCTCGGCCAGGGGGGCGGCCCCTTCGCCGAGCTCGACGATGGTTGCGCCTTCCTCCGGGCCGGTGAAATCCTTGAAGTGGATCCCGCCCAACCGGTCGTGCACGCGCTCCAGGAACGGGATCACCGCTTCGCCGCCGCGGTAGACCCAGCCGAGATCCGGGCAGAAACCGAGTGCGCCGCGCTGGGCCTCGAGGGCTTCCATCGCCTTGCCGCCGTGATCGCGGAACTCCCAGTGGTGGTTGTGGTAGAGGAGGCGGATGCCGTGGCGGGCGCAGGTTTCGGCCGCCTGGTTGAGATTGTCGACGGCGCGCCGGATCTGGTCGTCGCTCTCGTAGCGGAGGCCGCTGTAGAGAAGGAGTCCGGTCCCGAGTTCGGCCAGCGTCGCGATCATGCGGTCGAGAATCCGGCGCTCGCCGTCGGCCTGGTCGGGGTCTTCCAGGTTGCCGCCGCAGTGGCTGGCCGCCAGGTGCAGGCCACGCTCGGCGAAGAGCTGCTTCAGCGTCGCGACGGGCGTGGGCTGCAGGTGGCGGAAGCCGGCCTCCAGCGCGTCGTATCCGGCGGCGGCGACGGCGTCCAGCACCTCGGGGAGGCGTTGGCCCTGGTCCGCGCCGAAGGTGATGGTCTGGCAGGCGATGCGTGGCCGGTGCATGGATGGACTCCTTTTGCGGTGGACTCTTTTGCCCGAAAACAAGATTCGTTTGTCATTCGTCCCGCATGCCGGGGGCCTGTGCTTCTCTTCTTCCGGCAATATACGGCAAGGATCTTGCATCTCAACGCGTCAGAGGTGATACTTTTTGCCCAAAATTGATATCCGGGCGCACGGTCCCAGGGGCGGGAGGCAAGGCATGCACTGGATCGAACGGGTGGCGCCGCAGATCAACAGCATCTGGGTGGGGCAGACCCCGCCGGGCTGGACCGAGCCGGCGCGGCGGCTGTACGATCACGAGTTGATCGTGGTCACCGGCGGCGCATGCGAGGTGCAGTTTCCGGACGAGACACTGATCCTGCGCGAGAGCGACTATGTGATTGTGCCGCCGGATGTGCTGCACACCTCGCGCGCCCCGGACGGGGTGCACCGGTACGTCTTCTACTTCGACTGGACGCCGGTGGACGGGCCGCCGCCGCCGGGCCGGTGCGTGATGCACCCGGGCCGGATGCCGAAGGCGCGGGTGCGCGTGGCGCCGGACGGGGCGCCGGCGGGGGTGCTCCACGGGACGGCGGCGGAGTGGGACGCGGTGGCCGAACTTCTCGGACAGGTGCGCCTGCGGCAGGCGCACTGGGGCGCCCACGGGGCCGCGGCGGTGCGCCCGGTGCTTCTGGATGTCCTGACGCACCTCTTTCTGGCGCCGGCGGCGGAGGCCAGTCCGCCCCGGCGCCTGGCCTCGGTGGTGCGGGATCGGCTGGAGCGCCACCTGGGCGACGACGTGTCGCTGCCGCAGGTGCTGGAGGCGCTCGGGTATTCGTATCCGCACCTCTGCCGCGTCTTCCGGCAGGCCTACGGGGCGCCGCCGCTGGCGTATCTGAACGCGCTGCGGATTGAGCGGGCGAAGGCCTATCTCCCCCGGCCGGAGTACAACGTCGCACAGGTGGCGGCGATGCTGGGCTTTCGGAGCCAGAGCTACTTCACCCGCCTCTTCAAGAAGTACACGGGCCAGACGCCGCGGCAGTACAAGGGGTAAGGCGCGTCCTGAGGCGGCCCTCCGGGCCGGTGCGTCAGCGGTGGCGGGCGGCCACCTGCTCGGCGAGGACGGCGGCGCCGACGAGGTTGGCGTTGCTGCCGCGCTCGTCGATGACCGACGGGCGGAGGTAGTTCATCAGCCCCATGCGCCCGAGGGCGCGCTGGGCGGACGGGCCGAAGTAGGGGAGCGCGTAGCTGGGCTTGCCGCCGAGGCAGAGGGGGACGTTCTCGGCCATGCCGTCGGCGCGGGCCGCCTTGATCATGGCGCGGGTGGCGACGGCGAGGATCTTGCCGAAGATGCGGTCGGTGTTGACGGCGGCCTCGACGCGCATGCTGGAGAGCTTGCTGATGTGCTGGCCGGCGACGGCGGGGTCGCTCATCCCGCGCGTTTCGTGGATGTCCAGGAAGCGCTCGTAGAAGTCGTCGTCCCCCACCACGGCGCGGAAGACGCGGCAGCGGCCCGGCCCGGAGAGGAGGATCTCGGCCCGGAGGTGGTCGGGGCTCTCGCTGGGACCGGTCAGCACCTCGCTGGAGCCGAACTCCTCGACCAGCACCCGTTCGAGCCGATCGTAGGACGCGCCCACCTCGTGGAAGATGTCCTTGATGACGAGCTTCTCGAGGGGGATGGCGTAGCCGGGCTCGTTGGTGTAGTGGAGGTGCTCGTCCTGCCCGTCCCAGTCGAGCGACGGAAAGCGCACAACCCCCTCGCCGTCGATCCAGGCCCCGCCCCAGCCGCCGCCGAGGACCCAGTAGAGGAGCTCCACGCGCAGGACGCTCCACTCCGCGAGCCCGCCGGCGTTGGCGTCGTTTTCGATCCCGGCCGGCGCGCCGAGGCGGTCGCCGAGCGCGGCCGGCAGGTTGTGCCCGGTGAAGCGCTGCAGGTTCTGCACCAGCAGGAACGAGCCGTCCGAGGCGAGGATGCCGGCGCAGGCGATGCCGATGGCCTCAAGCGCGTCGCGCCGGGCGCCGATGTCGGCCAGGGCGCGCTCGGATGCGGCCGCGAGCCCGTCGACGAAGCTGTCGAAGCTGGGTCCGTAGGCGTGGACGGGGAAGAGGGTCTCAGCGCGCTGCCGCCGGGTTTCGTCGAAGAGGGCGATCTTCGCCCCGACGCCGGCGCCGACGTCGATGGCGAGGTAGAGCGGGTCGTTGGCCATGCAAAACCCCTCCGCAGTCCGCGCCGTCGCCGGGCGGATGGTGTTGCCGGTTGGTGTCCGGGTGCGTTGCGGATCGAGGATACGGTTCGCGTCGGCCGGGGCAAGCCCCTGCCGGCGGCGCCCGCGCGGGGATGCGGCTGGCGGGCCGGGTCAGCGGGCGGGTGCGTGGTCGTCGGTGGCGAGGCGCTTGCGGAAGAGGCGCTCGAAATGCTCCAGGCGGTCGCCCTCCGCCGCCCGCCCGAGGGCACAGGCGCGCCGGCCCAGCCCCCAGGCCCTGGCGAAGAAGCACTCCTGGGCGAGCGCCTGGGCGACGCCGTCCAGGTTGGGGTCGTACGCGAGGGCCAGCGCATACGCGCGCGTGGCGGGACCGGGCTCCTGCCGGTCGGCGTGCCACTGGCCGAGGTTGCGGTAGACGGTGGCGAGCTGGCGGTCGAGGGAGACGCCGGAGCCGTGGAGGAACCCCATCGCCACCGCCGCGGGGGTGGCCGCTTCGCGCAGGAGCGCGGCCTGGGCGTCGAGCAGGGCACGCCGGGAGGCGTCGAGACGGCCGGCGTCGTTGGCGGCGACCGCGGCGTTGGCCTCGGCGATGCGGGTGGCGGTCCGCCGGTGCTGGCGGTAGCCGTCCCAGCCGATCCAGAGGACGACCGCCAGGAAGACGAGCAGCGACGCGAGATTGAGCCAGTCGACGCCGCCGGACGCTTCCGGCGTGTCCGCGGGGGCGGGCGGCCCCGTCCGCTCTCGTTTCGGCTGCGGACGGGCGCGCCGCGTCCGCTCTTTCGGCGCGGCCTGCTCGGCCGGCTGCCGGGGGATCCGCCGGGTCTGTTTCTTCACCATGCGATCTCCTTCCCCTCGATGGCCTCGGGGTCGAGGAACCAGGTCAGGTCCGGGGCGAGAAAGTCAGGCCGGGCCGTGACGACGAGGACGGCGGGTTCGGCCCCCAGCAGTCGCGCACCCGTGCCCGGCACCTCGTCGGAGAGGGCGAGGGTGCGCTCGGCGCCGTCCCGCATCCGGAAGCGCAACTGGGCGGCCGGGGCGGTCAGGGCGGTGCGGACGAGCTGGCCGTGCTCGGCGGGCTCGAACACCTCGCGGCTCACGATCCGGGCGAAGCGCGCCAGGAAAGCGTCGGCGCGGTTCTCCGGCGGCGGCGCGCCGGGGCCTTCGGACGCGGGGGTGTGGATGGCGTACGGCAGGGCCGGGTGCGCCAGCGTCCACCCCGTCTCCGTCCGTTCGATGCGGTACGAGCGCCCGCCGCGGAGGACGGTGAACGCGGCGACCCGGTCGGCGGCCAGCTCCCACGCCGGGAGGTCGCGGAGCCAGGCGCGGCCCGGGACGAAGAGCGCGTCGAAGGGCCGGTCGGCCACGTAGCACGGCGGGCCGTCGCGTCCCTCGACGCGGACCAGGTGATCCCCGGCGTCGTTGACCGGTCCGGTGCCGGCAAGTGCGAACGCGTTTCCGTTTGCGTCGGTGAGCCGCAGGCGGTAGAGCGGACGGGAGCGTCGCCAAAGCGTCTCCGAGGCGGGCCGTTCGACGGGGAGGCTGAGCGCGGCCGCGGCCCAGCGGCGGAGGCCGTCGGCGTCGGCGGTGGCGGGGCGGTTGTTGGCGCGGGCGCGCCACGCGTCGCTGTCGGGAGCGTCGCGCCGCACCGCGGTTGTGGCGAAGGGGGTCTCCAGTTCCGCCCGGAGCACGGCGCCGCCGAGGCGGTGGGTCCACGGTTGCGCGAAGGTGGCGTTGCCCGGAGCCGGCTCGCCCGGCAGGAGCCCCAACGCGGCGGGGAGGTCGGCCTTGATGGTGTAGACCGCCTTGCCGATACGGACCGCTTGCCGGCGGAACGGTTCGTCCGCTTCGCCCAGCTCCAGCCGGACGCGGTGGCCGCGGTCGGTCGTGAGGCTTACGGCGTAGGGGGTGGCGCGGAACGCGCCGGCGTCGGCCGGACGGCAGGGGGCGCCCCGGAGGTGGGCCACGAGGCAGGCGACCCGATCCGCATCGGCGGGCGCGCCGCCGAGGTCGGGCAGGATCCAGGCTTCGTCGTTGCGTTCGAGGCGGACATCCCCGTCCGTCGTACCGTGGACGACGAGGGTCGTCAGCCGGTCCGGTCCGAGACCGAGGGCATCCCCGAGTCGGGGGGCATCCACCAGGCGGGGGAGCTGCAGGTAGAGCCCCAGCAGCACGAAGGCCGCCACGATGCGGAGGATGGGCTTGATGCGTGCGGACGAGATGGCGAAGCCTCCTCGCAAAGGACGGGGCGGAACCGCAAGAAGCTGTTTCGAGCCCGGACGAACGCGTGAGGGGCTGAAGCAGCTTCCGGGCGCATCATACCCGGATTCGGCGTTTCGTCCACTCCGGAAACGGATTGCGGCGGGGCGGGGGCGGGATGCTCAGGACGCATCCTCAGTAGTCTTCGCCCAGGGCAAGGCGGATGTTTTCGCGCAGCGTATCGAGGGGAAAGGGCTTGGCGAGGAAGCGGAGCGTCCGGCCGCGGGCGGTGAGGACGGCCACCTCGTCGGCGGTGGCGTAGCCGGAGACGACGATGATGGCGAGGTCGCGGTAGGTGGGGTTGTCCAGCAGGCGCTCGACCAGTTCACGGCCGGGGCCGTTCGGCATGCGCATATCGGTAATGAGGAGATCGATGTCGTCTTCGGCGACGAGGATGTCGGCGGCTGCATGTCCGCTTTCAACGCTGAAGGCTTCGTGGCCGAGTTCGGTGACGACGTCGGTCATCATGGTGCGCATCGACGGGTCGTCTTCGGCGATGAGGATGCGTGCCACGTTTTCCTCCCGGCTCAGTTGCTCCAGTTGCTTCGGCGCGGTCCGGCCGGGTCTCGACCGGACCGCCCTATCACTAATGTGTATCCACTTGGAAGTCAAGGCCTTCGGAGAACGGCCAAGGCTTGCGGACGCACTTGGTTCCCTTCGATGCGTTTCCGGCGGGACCTGTTCACCAACATGGCCCCGGCATTACACGGCAAGTCGTGTTCCGGAAAGGGGTTGGCCGTTGGAGCCGCGGTCGCGGCGCGACTGCGTTCGAACAGAGGACTGGAACGAAGCGGTACAGCGTTCCGGCGGGAACGGTGCGCCGGTTTGTCGTCAGGAGGCGCTGGCGAGGCGGTCGAGGAGGCGCTCGGCACGCGTTTCGACCTGCCGGGTCTCGTCTTCGAGTGTGGTGACGAACGCGTGATCGGCGTAGGCGCCCCGCACGGCGCGGAAATCGGCTTGACGGACCGCTTCGTCCCCGTCGATGCCGAAGCTGACCTGGACGGACGGCTCGAACTCCTTGGTCGCGTCCTTGAGGGTGGCGGCGTTGCTGCGCCGGACCGCGTCGCGCCAGGTGCGGACGAGATCCGCCAGGTCGCGCACGTCGACCGCGTCGGCCGGTTTGCCGATCGTTTCGGTCCAGCGGGCCAGCGCCCAGGCGCGCTCGAAGCGGGGCATCGCTTCGTGCGCGGCGGCGAAGGCGGCTTCGAGATCGTCGATGGTTGCAAAGCGTCCCGCTTCCAGGTCGTCGAGGATGGCCTCCATCCGGGCGGACGGCAGGAGCAGGCCCGCGGCGTCGATCCAGGGGCCCGTGGCGTCGGGGTCGGCCTCGGCGGCGAAGGTGTGGAGGGCGGCGACCGGCTCGGCGTCGCTCTCCTCCAGCAGGGGCAGGAGCGTGTCGCCCAGGTAGCGGGCGGCCGCGAGCGCGTAGGCCTCGGCGCCCTTCTGGAGGCGGGAGCGGGTGATGCGGACCCCGTCCACGGCGACAAGATGCTCGGTACTCGGGGTGGCGGCTTCGACGCGCTGCAGGCGGTCGCGCCCGGCCAGGATGCGCCCGACGGTGTACGGGTTGAAGGCGCCGGGGGCGATCCGGTCGAGCCGATCGGGGTCGCGGCGGCGGTCGCGGCCCAGCCACTTCACCGCGTCGCGGCGCGCGCCGACGGTGAAGAGATTCGCCCCCGGCACGACCAGGCTCTCCCCCTCGCTCTCGATGAGATAGCTGAACGGGAGGTCCGCGGTGTCGACGTGGTGGGGGTGGCGCCCGAGCACGGTGCTGAAGGCGCCCACGCGGCTGGGCCAGTAGACATGGCTGAAGGACCCGGTCTTGCAGCCGCGCTCCAGAATGCCCTGGTGGACGGGACCGAGCTTGTACATGTGGTTGGAAAAGTTGGTGCCGCTGCCGGCGTTGTAGAAGCTGTAGAGCGCGGTCAGCAGCAGGCTGCCCTTGTGGTGCGACACCGTGAACGGCCCCGCGAAGACGGCGCAGGCCTCGCCGTGGTAGAGCTCGCTGTTGGCGAAGACGAGGGAGTTCTCGGCCGAGAACTGCTTGCCGATGCGCACCCCCTGGCCGACAAAGCAGCGCTCCAGGAACGCGCCGCCGTCGACCACGCTGCCGACGCCGATGAGAAAGTCCTCGGCGATGACGCCGTCGCCGACCGTGGTCGGGTCGGCCTCGGAACTGTGGACGGTGCCGTTGCGGAGGCGCACGACGCCTTTCACCCGCGCGTGCGGGCCGATGCGGACGTTGACGAGGGTCTTGTTGTTGGTCACCCGCGCGCCGGCGCCCACGCGGCCGCGGCGGGCATGGACGCGCTCCTCGATGGTGCGCTCGATCAGGGCTTCGAGGGCCGCGACCACGCCGGGCCGGTGGCGGTACATCGCCAGGAGATAGGCTTCCTGTGCGGTCAGGCGGTCGTGGATCAGCACCTCGCGGCCGCCGGCCTCGTTGACGGTGGGGACGCGGACCCCGTTGCCGAAGGCCGACGCGTCCTCGACGGCGAGGAGGTCGACATTCTCCACGATGGCGTCGTCGTCGATGTCCATGTGGGCGATGTAGGAGCCGATGTTGTTGATGCGGACATTGCGCCCGATGGTGCACTCGTGCAGGTGCGCCCGGGTGATGCCCAGCGGCGCGGGGACGCCGTCGATCTCGACGTGCCGTCGGTCGAAGCCGTGCAGGCGCACGCGTCCGGAGAAGTGTACCTGCCGGTACATCGGCAGAGCCACGCCGCCGTCGGCCTCCACCTCCACGAGCGCCCAGTCCTCGGCCGTGCAGCCGTCGGCTTCGAGAAACGCGATCTCGGTGCTGTCGAGCGTGCGATAGGCGGTTGCGTCGGCCATCGGCGTTTTCCTTGTGGCGTTGTCCGCATTATGCGCCGGGTGCGGGTGAGGTCAAACCGTTTTCTTCCGGCTGGCGGCGGCCGGTCCGGTCAATCCAGCCAGATCGGGCTCGACCAGGCGAGGTGGCTGTCCTCCTGGATGCAGCGCGCGTAGAACCAGTGCCCCCGGCAGGCGTCGGCGGGGAGGCTGAGCTCGATCGTGCGGGCGCTCGCGCCGTCGCCGGTCCAGGTGCGGTACGGCTCGCTGTCGCGCAGGAGGGTGATCTCCCGCAGGGGACCGGCGCCGGCGAAGTGGAGCGCGAAGGGCACCTCCCCGTCGGGGCAGGGGACGGCCTCGCCCATGAAGGCGCCGCCCGCGCGGAAGGTGCAGAGGATGCGGTCGCTCGCCGCGTAGCAGCGGCGGGCGAGGAGCGCCTCGATCAGGGCCTCGCGCGTGCACGCGGTCGCGTAGACGCAGGCGTAGGAGGCGTGGGTGCTCATGTGATCGCTCGACGCGACGAAGCCCATGCGGATGCCCAGCTTCAGCGCGTCGGAGACCCAGCCCCCGTCGACATGGAACTGGTTTGCGTGCTGGCCGCTGGTGGCGAAGTGGTTCTGGAGCGTGGGGCAGCCGGGGTGTTCGCTCGATCCGCGGGAGGCCTGGAAGATCTCGACCACGGGCTCGATGCCGGGGTCGACCGCTTCGCCGGGATCCTGCTTCCAGAGCAGGCTCATCGAGCAGGCGGTGTGGTGCGCCAGGGTGATGGCCCGGCCCCGGGGCAGGGTGGCCCAGGTGGCGCGGATGTCGCGCTGGCCGTCCTCGTCGTCGAACGGCGGCGGGCCGATGCGGTCCGCCGAGACGATGTTGCGGTGGCGCCGGTTGTCATTGCCGCCGATCCACTCGTAGCCGAAGAAGGGGACGAAGTGGCCCGGCGCGTGGAACCGGTCGGCCGCGCGCATCACCTCGTTCCAGAGGTCGGGCGCCTGCTCCTGGTGGTCGTGGTCCGCGGTCATGCAGAAGTCCATCTCCGCGGCGTCGCGCGCGTAGCGGAAGGCCTCCTCCAGCGACCCGTCGATGGAGGTCCGGCAGTAGCTGAACTCGGTGTGCCGGTGGACGTCGCCGAAGTAGAGCCCGTACTGCGCGCCGCCGTGCTCCACCGTGTGCCGGCGGGGCCGGGGCCGCGCGGCCGGCAGCGGACCGGTGGGGGCCGTGATGGCGGGGAGCGTGTGCTGCGCGGGCGCATCCTGCGGCAGGTCGTAGAGCCGGACCCGGGTCTGGACGTGGATCACCTCGCCGGCGGGGCTCCCTTCACCGCAGGCGGCGGCGAGGACCCGCCCGTCCGCGAGGGGGAGGATGTCGACGGCGCCGGTGCTCAGCCCGAACGCGTCGGCCAGCTCTACGGGGTCGCTCCAGCCGGCCCCGTCGTGGCGGAGGCAGACGGCCTGCCAGCGCTTCTCGTTGCGGTGGCCGCCGGTCGGTTCGCCCGCGTTGTAGCGGAGCCCGACGTGCAGCGCCCCGTCCGGGGCGGTGCGCAGCCGGGGGCGCTCGTGGTGCTGGCCGGGGAGCTTTGCGTCGAGGTGGTCGTCCTGAAGGACGGGGTGCACCGGGTAGACGCGGTCGGGAAAGACGCGGCGGACCTCCACGAAGCGCCGGGCGTGGAGAAA
Organism: uncultured Planctomycetales bacterium; assembly: GCA_964553265.1. Lineage (GTDB taxonomy): Bacteria > Planctomycetota > SZUA-567 > SZUA-567 > JAFGNG01 > CAZKKD01. The sequence continues at coordinate 11,501 of CAZKKD010000054.1, forward strand.
GTTCCGCTCGAAGATGCGGGTGCGCCGGTACGGCTGGTTGTCCTGGCCCCAGTCCCCCTGGGCCCGGTTCCACGCCGCCCAGACCGACCCGTCCGGCGCCGGCGCGAGCGCCAGGTGCGCGTGAAAGCGGTCGTCGTCGGAGAGGCGCACGATGTCGCCAAGCGCGCCGTCGGGTTCGACAAAGCGGAGGTAGACGTCGTAGGACCCGGCCGCGTAGCCGTCCCAGCCCACCACGGCGCGCCCGTCCGGGAGGGCCGCCACGGCGGGGGACCAGTGGTGGCCCGGCAGGTCGCTGACGCGGACCGGGGCGCTCCAGCCGTCGGCGGTGCGGCGGCGGAGGACGATCTGGAAGACGCCGTCCGCGTCCGCCTGCTGGCAGGCCAGCCACGCGCCGTGGCCGGGTGCGGCGGCGAGCGCGGGAGCGACCGACGGCATGGGCCCGTCGGTGAGGATCTCCGGGGTGGCTCCCGGGCGGGCCTCGACAAGGCGGTAGATCCCGTCGATGAGCACGCTGTGGACGACGAGCGCCTGCCCGTCGGCGGCCACCGCGTCGAGGTCGGCGCAGTCGACGGACGCGTTGGTGAGAACGGTCTCCGCGCCGGCGTCGATGTCCCGCAGGACGATGTGGGCCAGGTCGCCCTCGGTGCGGGCGTAGGCGAGGGCGGGGCCGCCGTCGAGATCGAGCAGGCGGGCCAGGCGCCCGCGTTCGGTCCACTGGTCGGTGAGGCAGTCCATGGAGGCGTCCTTTCGCGGCGGAAGCAGGATGCGGCGGGCGCTTCGGCGACCCGCGGAGCCGAAACGCTATCCCCGGCGCGCACCGCCGTCAAGCCGTTCTCCTCCGCTCAGGACGTGTCCTCAGAGCAGCGCCTTCAGCTCCCGGGAGCGCTGAAGGGCGTCCTTTGCGATGCTGCTCCCTTCGTACTTCTGCGCCAGGTAGGCGTAGGCCTTGGCCAGCTTTTGCAGCTTGTCCGCGTCGCCGGCCGCCTGGACGACCATGGCCTCGGCTTTGGCGAAGTCGCGCAGCGCCTTGTACTCGTCGTCGGCGTCCTTGTCCTTCCGCACTTCATCCATCCGCTGGTCGAGGGTCTTGCGCCGTTCGCGCTCGACGTGTTCGGTCCAGGGGTGGCGGTCCAGGAGGCAGAGGTCGCGCAGCGCCTCCACCGGGTCGGATCGCCCCGCGGCCATCGTCAGGCGGGCGTCGAACCAGGCGTTGAGGGCGGCTTCGGCGCCGTCGGCCTGGAAAACGCCGGGGATGGAAAACAGGAATTCGACTTCGTCCCGCCGCATTGCCGGGTCCTCGATGTCGGGCACAGCGGCCAGGCGGGCCAGGATCTCGGCCTTGATGGCGTCGCGTTCCTCCGGGGTCAGGAACGGGTGGCTGACCATCTGGTGCGCCAGCATCCAGTCCATCATCCGTTCCTTGTCTTCCTGGGCGCGAAGATCGTGGCCGCCGTCGGGGAAGATCTTGATGCGGAGCGGGTTGCCGTTGCGCTTGTGGCGGCGGTAGCTGCTCCTGACCGCCTTGATGGAGTGCACCTCGTCCTGCTCGGACGCGAGCATGGCGAGCGCGATGTGCTCGGGCAGGGTCTTGCCGGTGCCGCTGTGGACCAGCATCACCACGCCCGCCCACTCCTGCGGATAAAGGTGTGCGAAGTGCTGGGCGGAGGCCCCGCCGCCGCTCTGCCCGATGCCGAAGCGGAGCTTGCCGTGGACCCGGAGCGAGGACGTCACCGCGTCGAGGACAGCCTTGAAGATGTGCGTCTTCTCCTCGGAGGTCTGCCCGTTCTCGTTGTCGTTCACGCTGACGAGAAGCACCCCCCGCTTCTCGGCCCAGTCCTGCATGCCGTAGCCGTGTGGGTTCTTGTAGGGGCAGGTGGCGAAGAGGACGGGGAAGCGCTTCTCGGGGTGTTCGGCGTAGGCGGCGGGAACGTAAAGATCGTAGGTGTACTGCTCCGCGGCGGGACACTTCAGGTTTCGGTGGTTGCCCGGTTCGGGATCGTCGCCCGCCCGTCCGACCCCTCCGGCGCAGATGAGCACCCAGACGCACGCGAACGAAACGAGTGTGTAACGCATGTTCACCCTCCTTCCACGAGGAGCCGCTGAACGACCCGGATTGAGATTCGGCGGCCTGTCGCCGCCCGCCCCGTCGTCCCGGCCGTCCCGACGACCGAAGGGGGGCATGTCCCGACCTCGGAAGTGTAGCACAGTTTGCATTGCCGGTGCAAGGGGCGGTCGGCCGCGCGCCCTTCTTTCTTGTGCCGTGCGGACGCTTCGCGTATAATCCGCGGCCCGGTGCGTTGCACCGCGAGTTTCAGAGAGACGCGACCGCTGACAGGGGGGGCATTCGAACCATGGTCAAGAAGAAGACGTGCAGGAAGTACACCCTCGGCATCGACTTCGGCACCGAATCGGGACGCTGCGTCCTGGTGGAGGTGGGCACCGGCCGGGAGGTGGCCACCGCGACGCTCAACTATCCCCACGGCGTCATCGACGAGACCCTCCCCGGCACGAAGAAGAAGCTTCCCCACGACTGGGCGCTGCAGCACCCGCTCGATTACCTGAAGGTGCTCGAGACCACCGTCCCCGCCGCCCTGCGGTCGGCGAAGGTGAAGAAAGAGGACGTCATCGGCATCGGCATCGACTTCACCGCCTGCACCCTCATCCCCGTCGACGCCGCGGGCGATCCGCTCTGCACGCAGAAGAAGTGGGCGAAACACCCCCACGCCTGGATCAAGCTCTGGAAACACCACGCCGCCCAGCCGCAGGCCGACCGCATCAACGCGCTCGCCCACAAGCGCAAGGAAGACTGGATCCGCTACTTCGGCGGCAAGCTGTCGAGCGAGTGGATGCTGGCCAAGGTGCTGCAGGTGATCGAGGAGGCGCCGCAGGTCTACGACGCGGCCGACCGCTTCATGGAGGCGGCGGACTGGGTCATCCTGCAGATGACCGGCGTCGAGGCCCGCAACGCCTGCACCGCCGGGTACAAGGCCCAGTACGTCAAGGGCGAGGGCTACCCGTCGAAGGCCTTCTTCAAGGCGCTCCATCCGAAGATGGCCAACTTCGTCGAGGAGAAGCTCTCCACCGACATCCAGCCCATCGGCCGGCGCGCCGGCGGGCTGACCGAGGCGATGGCGAAGCGGATGAAGCTCGTGCCCGGCACCGCCGTCGCGGTGGCGAACGTCGACGCGCCCGTCCCGGCCCCCGCGGCCCCCATCCCCGGTCCGCGCAAGCTGCTGCTGACCATGGGCACCTCCACCTGCC
>CAZKKD010000055.1:0-14710 GCA_964553265.1 uncultured Planctomycetales bacterium
TGATCCTCGCCGGGCGCACGGGGCTTCCGCCGCGCGCGACGTGGCGGACGGTGGACCCGGCCACGCCGGCCGGGGGGCGGATCGCGGCGGTGCGGGCGCTCGAACGGCTCGGCGCGACGGTGGAGACGCCGGCGCTGGACGTGGCGGACGCGGAGGCGTTCGCGGCGTGGCTCGACCGGTACCGTGCTGAAGAACGGCCGCCGATCCGGACGGTGATCCACGCGGCGGGGACGGTGGAGCCGGGGACGCTGGAGACGCTGGACGCGGCGGCGTTCCGGACGCACCTGGCGGCGAAGGCGGGCGGGGCGGAGGCGATCCGGCGCCACTTCGGGCCGGGGGACCTGGACGCGTTTCTCCTCTTCTCCTCGGCGTCCGCGATACTCCCCTCCCCGCGGCTGGGGGCGTATGCGGCGGCGAACGCGTGGCTCGACGGCGCGGCGGCCGAGGCGCGGCGCGGGGGCCTGCCGGCGGTGGCGATCCAGTGGGGACCGTTCGCGGAGGCGGGGCTCTTTTCCGACCACGCCGGGGACGCCGACGCGGCGCCGGCGGGGCTGCGGCGGCTCGATCCGGCCGAGGGGGCGGCGCTCACGCCCGGACTGGCGGCGCTTGACCGGCCGGCGGCGCTGGCGCTGCCGATCCGCTGGCGGGCCTGGGCGGAGGCGGCGCCGACGCTGGCGCACCGGCCCGTCTTCGGCGACGTGGCGGGCGATGCGGACGGAGACGGAACGCCCGACGGCGGCCTCGACCGCGCGGCGCTGGAGACGCTCGAACCCGACGCGCGGGAGGACGCGCTCAGCGCGTGGCTGGTGACGGCGGCGGCGGGCGTGCTGCGGCTGCCGGCGGAGGCAATCGCGGCGGACCGGTCGCTGGCCGAGACGGGGCTCGACTCGCTCATGGCGCTGGAACTGCGCAACCGCATCGAGACGGCGCTCGGGATCAACGTCCCGATGGTGGCGCTCCTGCGGGGGCCGACCCCGCGCGAGCTGGCGCAGCACCTTCTGCTGGAACTCGACAAAGCCCCGGACCCGGCCCGTCCGGCGCGGCTGGAGCACCACGCACCGGACGGGCCGTTCCCGCTGGCGTACACGCAGCAGGCGCAGTGGTTTCTCCACGCGGTGGACCCCGCGAGCCCGGCCTATCATGTTTCGTTCGCGGCGCGGGTGCGGGGGGACCTGGAGACCGACCTTCTGCAGGCGGCGCTGGACGCACTGGTGGTGCGCCACGCGAGCCTGCGCACCACCTGCCACGCCGAGCCGCAGCCGCACCAGGCGGTGCAGCCGCCCGTCGCCGTCCCGTTGGCGGAGGTGGACGCGGCGGGGCTGGACGACGACGCGCTCCGGGACGCGGTGCGGGCGGCGTATGCCGAACCCTTCGACCTGGCGACGGCGCCGCTGGTGCGCGCGCACCTCTTCCGCCGAGGCGAAACGGAGGCGGTGCTCCTCCTGGTGGCGCATCATGTCGCGTGCGACGGCTGGTCGCTCTGGATTCTCGTGGACGAACTCCGGGCGCACCTGGAAGCGGCGCAGGCGGACAGCGCGCCGGACCTGCCGGCCCTGGGGCACGGCTTCGCCGACTTTGTCCGCTGGCAGCGCGAGCTCCTGGCCGGGCCGCGGGGCGAAGCGCTCTGGGCCTACTGGCGGGAGGCGCTGGCGGGCGACCTGCCGGCGCTCGACCTGCCGACCGACCGGCCGCGCCCGCCGGTGCAGACGACGCGCGGGGCCTCGCACATGTTCCGGCTGCCGGCGGCGGGGGGGGCGGATCTTTCGGCACTGGCGCAGGCCGAGGGGGTGACGCTCTTTACGGTGCTCCTGGCGGCCTACCAGACGCTTCTCCACCGGCACAGCGGGCAGGTGGAGATCCTGGTCGGGACGCCGACGACGGGGCGGACGCGGCCGGAGTTCGCGCCGCTGGTGGGCGACTTCGTGAACCCGACGCCGATCCGCGCGCGCTTTGACGACCGCCCGACCTTCCGCGCCCTCCTGCGCCGCCAGCACGAGGCCGTTCTCGGCGCGCTCGACCACCAGGACTTTCCGTTCCCGCTGCTCGTGGAGCGGCTGCGCCTGCCGCACGACCCGAGCCGCCCGCCGCTGGTGCAAGCGAGCTTTGTCTTCCAGAAGCCGCAGAACGAGGGGAGCGCGCTGGAGCTCTTTCTCCAGGGCGGGGAGGACGCACGGCTGGCGTGGGGCGAGCTGGCGCTGGGGCCCTATCCGCTGCCGCAGCAGGAAGGGCAGTTCGACCTGGTGCTGGAGATGGCCGACGGGGCGGACGGGCTGCAGGCGGTGTTGAAGTACAACGCAGACCTCTTCGACGCCGACCGGATTGCGCGCATGGCCGATCACTTTGCAACCCTCCTCGCCGCCGCGGCGGCGGACCCGGATCGCCCCGCGAGCGCGCTCCCGATGCTGGCCGACGCGGAGCGGGCGCAGCTCCTGGACGGCTGGAACGAGACCGCGCACGCCGCCCCGCTGGACCGCGGCGTCCACCGCCTCTTCGAGGACCAGGCCGCGCGCACCCCGGCGCGGACCGCCCTGGTGCAGGGAAGCGAACGCCTCCGCTACGACGACCTGAACGTACGGGCCAACCGGCTGGCGCGGCACCTGCGGACGCTCGGCGCGGGACCGGACCGCCCGGTAGCGCTCCACCTGGACCGCGGGATCGACTGGGTGGTGGGCATCCTCGCCACGCTGAAGGCGGGCGCAGCCTATGCCCCGCTCGACCCGGCCGCACCGGCCGCCCGCCGCCGGGACCTCCTGGACGGGCTGGCGGCGGCGGCGGTCCTGACGCGCACGGATCACGACAACGAACCGCTGGACGGCGCCGCGCCCGTCCTCCGCCTGGATGCGGACCTCGAACACTGGGCCGCCGAAGACGCGGACGACCTCCCGGACGGGGCCGGTCCGGACGACCTGGCCTACCTCATCCACACCTCCGGCTCGACGGGCCAACCGAAGGCCGCGGGCGTCTATCACCGGGGACTGACAAACCTGGTGCTCTGGTACATCGATGCGCTGGGGCTGGACGAGACGGACCGGACGCTGGTGCTGAGCGCGCCCATCTTCGACCTGACGCAGAAGAATGTCTTCGCGCCGCTTCTGGTGGGGGGCGAGCTGCACCTGCCGACGCCTGGCCCGTATGATCCCGAGGCGCTGCGGCGGGACATCGCCGCCGCGGGGGCGACCTGGGTGAACTGCACGCCGAGCGCGTTCTATCCCCTCGCGGACGAAGCCGCGTCCGAAGCCTGGCCGCACCTCGCGTCGCTCCGGACCGTGGTCCTCGGCGGCGAACCCATCGCCATGCCGCGTCTCCTGCCGTGGCTCGCGACCACGGAGGCGCGGATCGTCAACAGCTACGGCCCGACCGAGTGCGCCGACGTCTGCGCCTACGCCATCCTCGACCCGGCCGAGGCCTACCGCGACCGCCCCGCCCCCATCGGCCGCCCGATCCACAACGTCCGCATCGCCGTCCTCGACGCGCAACTGGAACCGGCGCCCGTGGGCGCCCCCGGCGAGCTCTGCATCGCGGGCGCGGGCGTGGGGGCCGGGTACCGGAACGATCCCGAGCGCACGGCGGCAGCCTTCGTCGCGCACCCCTTCGCCGGGGACGGGGCGCGCCTCTACCGGACCGGCGACATCGTGCGGCGCGACCCCGACGGGATGCTGGTCTTTCTCGGCCGGCGCGACCACCAGGTGAAGGTGCGGGGCTTCCGCATCGAACTGGGCGAGATCGAGGCCGCGCTCCTCCGCGACCCGGCGGTGCGGGAGGCCGTGGTGGTGGCGCACCCGAACGGCGGCGGCCGGACGGAGCTGGCGGCCTACGTCGTGCCCCGCAACGGCACGCCCCCGGACCCCGAAGCGCTGCGGAGCCGCCTGGCGGCGACGCTGCCGGAATACATGATCCCCTCCTCCTGGACGACGCTGGCGGACCTGCCGCTCACGCCGAGCGGCAAGGTGGACCGCCGCCGCCTGCCCGCGCCCGCCGCAACGGAGACGGGGACGGCATCGACCCCGCCGCCGGCGACCGACCTGGAGCAGAGCATCGCCACCGTCTGGCGGGAGGTCCTCCGGGCCGAGCGCATCGGGCGACACGACAGCTTCTTCGACCTGGGCGGGCACTCGCTTCTCCTGGCGCAGGTGCAGCAGAAGCTGGCGGGGGTGCTGGGCCGAAGCGTGCCGATGGTCGACCTCTTCGCCCATCCGACGGTGGCCAGCCTGGCCGAACGCCTCGGCGACGGCGACGCAGCCGACGCAGTCCGCCCCGACGCGGAAGCGCGCGGCCGGGAACGCCGCCGCCTGGCCGCCGCGACCGAAGACCGCCGCGCCGCGCGCCGCCGCCACCGGAGACCGACATGACCACCCCCCGCGAACGGACCGGCAACGAGATCGCCATCGTCGGCATGGCCTGCCGCTTCCCGGGCGCGGCCTCGCCGGAGGCGCTGTGGGACCGGCTGGCCGCGGGCGCGGACTGCATCACCACCTTCGGCGACGAGGACCTGGCGGCCGCAGGCGTGCCGCCGGAGGAATTCGCCCGCGACGACTATGTCCGGCGGGCCGGGATCGTGGGCGACATCGCGGGCTTCGACACCGCCCCCTTCGGCCTCGGCGCGCGGGAGGCGGCGCTGCTCGATCCGCAGCAGCGCCTCTTCCTCGAATGCGCGTGGGAGGCGCTGGAGCGCGCGGCGCTCGACCCGCAGCACTTCGGCGGGCCGGTGGCTGTCTTCGCCGGCGCAGGCCTGCCGCACTACCTCTACCGGCACGTGCTGCCGACGTGCGACCCGCGCCAGATCGCCGCTACCTACCAGGCGCTCCTCGGGAACGACAAGGACTACCTCTCGACCCGGACGGCGTACCTGCTGGGCCTCACCGGGCCGGCCGTGACGGTGCAGACCGCGTGCAGCACCTCGCTCGTCGCGGTCCACATGGCCTGCCAGAGCCTGCTGGGCGGCGAGTGCGACGCGGCGCTGGCGGGCGGGGTGTCGCTGCAGGTGCCGCAGACGCAGGGCTTCCGCTACGGCGAAGGAATGATCCTCTCGCCGGACGGCATCTGCCGCGCGTTCGACGCCGACGCCAACGGCACCGTGATCGGGAGCGGCGCCGGGGCGGTCGTCCTCCGCCGGCTCGACGACGCACTGGCCGACGGCGACCCGGTGGCCGCCGTCCTCCTCGGCAGCGCCATCAACAACGACGGCGCGCACAAGGTGGGCTTCACCGCGCCCGGCGTCGCGGGACAGACCGCCGCCATTGCCGAAGCGCTGGCCGTCGCGGGCGTACCGCCCGCCAGCATCGGCTATGTCGAGGCCCACGGGACCGGCACGCCGCTGGGCGACCCGATCGAGGTCGAGGCGCTCACGCAGGCGTTCGCGTCCGACCCGCCGACGCCGGGGGCCTGCCGCCTCGGCTCGATCAAGACGAACCTGGGGCACCTCGACACCGCCGCCGGCGTGGCGGGGCTCCTCAAGGCGGTGCTCTCTCTCCAGCATCGACAGGTGCCGCCGAGCCTCCACTTCACGCAGCCGAACCCGAAGATTCCGTTCGACCGGACGCCGTTCCGCGTGGCCGACCGGCTTTCCGACTGGGCCGACCCCGGCCACCCCCGCCGCGCGGGCGTGAGCGCCTTCGGCATGGGCGGCACCAATGCGCACGCCGTCCTGGAGGAAGCGCCCGCCGCGGCCGGCGCCCCGGCGCCGCACCGGCGGCGACACCTCTTTCTTCTCTCCGCCGCCGACCCCGCTGCGCTCCACGAAATGCGGACGCGACTGGCCGCGGACCTGGGGCGGGACGATGCCCCACCCCCGGCAACGGTGGCGCGGACGCTGGGGACCGGGCGGCGGGCGCTGGCGTACCGGGCGGGCGTGGTGGCCGACGACAACGCCGACGCGACGGCGCGCCTTGCGGCCGGCGCGCCGCCGGCGCACCGCATCGGCGACGCGGCGCTGCGGGTGGCGTTTCTCCTGCCGGGCCAAGGCGCACAGCACCCCGGCATGGCGCGCGACCTGTATGCCACCGAACCGGTCTTCCGCGAGACGCTGGACCGGTGCCTCGGCGCGCTGCCGGAGGAGGCGGAGGCCCTCCGCGCGCTCCTCCTGGCCGACGCGCCCACCCCGGACGATGCGGCGCGCCTGGCCGAAACGCGGCTGGCGCAGCCGGCCATCTTCGCAACGACCATGGGCGTCGCGGCGCTCTGGCAGGCATGGGGGGTGCGCCCGGCGCTGCTCCTCGGCCACAGCCTGGGCGAGCTTTCGGCCGCGTGCATCGCAGGGGTCTTCGCGCTCGAGGACGCGGCGCGCCTGGTGCGCGACCGTGCGGCCGCCATGCAGGCGATGCCGCCGGGGGCGATGCTGGCCGTGCCGCTCGACGCCGACGCGCTGGCCGGGCGGCTCGGCGACGACCTCCACCTTGCGGCCCTCAACGGGCCGGCCCTCACCACCGTCTCCGGCCGCGAAGCCGCCATCGCACGCTTCGAAGCCGAACTCCGCCGCGACGGGGTCGACGCCAAACGCCTGCGGACCAGCCACGCGTTCCACTCGCCCCTCATGGCCGACGCGGCCGCCCGCTTCGGCGAACGGGTCGCGGCGGTCGCGCGCCACGCGCCGGCGGTCCCCATCGTCTCGAACCGCACCGGCGCGCTCCTCGACGCGGAGGCGGCGACGGACCCGGCGGCATGGGCCGCGCAGCTCCTCGAGCCGGTGCGCTTCGCCGCCGGCCTCGCGACCGTGCTCGACGCGGACGGGACCATCCTCCTCGACACCGGGCCGGGCGAGACGCTGGCCCGCCTCAGCCGGGCGCACCCGGACGCGCGCCGGGCCGCGGCCATCGTCACATCGCTCCCGCACGGCGGGGACGCGACGCCGGCCGACCGGGTGCTCCTGGATGCGGCCGGGCGGCTCTGGACGGCGGGGGTGGACCTCGACCGCGGCGCACTCTTCGGCGCCGGCCCGCGCGCGGTGCTGCCCACCTATCCCTTCCAACGCAAGCGCTACTGGATCGACGCGCCCGACGCGGACGCGGGTGGAACGGACGCTGCCGCAGCCCGGACCGCGGACGCGCGTCTGCCGCTGGAGCGGTGGGCCGCGACGCCGACCTGGACGCGGATCGACCCGGGCCCCGTCGACGAGAGCGGCGGGACCGTGCTGCTTGTCGGGAACGGGGACGCCTGGACGGACGCCCTCGGCGAGGCGCTGGCGGACGGCGGGGCGCGGATCGTCCGCGCCGTGGCCGGCGACGCCCCGGCCGGACCGGACGCGGCGGGCCTGCAGTGCGTGGACGATGCCTCGCGGGCGGGATGGCGGCGGACGCTGGAGGCGATCACGGAACGCGACGGGCCGGTGCGCCGGATCGTCTACGCGACCGCGACCGGACCGGACGCTACGCCGGCGACGCTGGCGGAACTCGTCGCGCTCCTCCAGGCCGCGGCCGACCGGAACGAACCCGCCGCGGTGACGGTGCTCACGCGCGGCGCGTGCGACGTGACGGGGGACGAGCCGCTCCGGCCGGACGCGGCGGCGCTGACCGGGCCGGTCCTCGTCGCGCCGCAGGAGACGCCCCGGCTCGCCTGCCGCCTGCTGGACCTGTCCGCAGACGCCGGCGGCGACCCGCGCGCGGAGGCCGAAGCGGTCGTGCGGTTCCTGAACGGGACCGAGGCGACGACGGCGGTCACGGCGCTCCGGGGGCGGACGCTGTGGACGCCGGACTGGCGGGCGCTCCCCCTGCCGGCGGCGGACCTGCGCCTGCGGCCGGACGGGGTGGTCCTCATTACGGGCGGCCTGGGGCGGGTGGGCCTGGCGCTGGCGCGCGCGCTGGCGACGGCTGCGCCGTGCCGGATCGTGCTCGCGTCCCGGAGCGGGCTGCCGCCGGCGGAGACGTGGGACCGCGTCCTGGCCGAGCCCGCCACGCCGGCGGGGACGCGGCAACGGATCGAGGCGATCCGCGCACTCCGGGACGCGCCGGGGACGGTGCGCGCCGAGGCGCTGGACGTGACCGACCCGGCGGCGGTGGCCGCACTGGTGGCGCGTCTGGACAGCGAGGGCGCGGGGCTCTGCGGGGTCATCCACGCGGCCGGCGAGAGCGGCCCGTCGCTGCGGCGCCCGCTGGCCGATCTGACGCCCGCGCTCCTGGAGGCGCAACAGGCGCCGAAGCGGGACGGCGCGGAAGCGCTGGCCACGGCGCTGGCGGATCGGAAGGTCGACTTCGTGCTCCTCACCGGTTCGCTGGCGGCGGTCCTCGGCGGGCCGGGCTTCGCGGCCTATGCGGCGGCGAACGCGGCATTGGACGCGGTGGCGCTGCGGGAGGCACGCCGGGGCGGGACGCGCTGGGTGAGCGCGGCGCTGGACGCCTGGCGCTTCGCCGAAGACGAGGCCCTGGCCGAGCGGTCGGAACTGCTGGCCCGGGCGATGGCGCCGGAGGAAGGGGCCGAAGCGATTGGCCGGATCGTGGCCGCGGGCCGGAGCGGGCGCGTCGCCATCTCGACCACGGCGCTGGCGGCGCGGCTGCGCCAGTGGACCCGCCCGGCCGAAACGGCACCGGACGCCACAGGCGCCGACCCGACCGCGGAGCACGACCGGCCGGACCTCTCCACACCGTTCCGTGCACCCGAGACCGAGACGGAACGGGCCATCTGCAGCCTGCTGGAAGACCTGCTCGGCGTGGCGCCGGTGGGGCTGGACGACGACTTTTTCGAGCTTGGCGGGCATTCGCTGCTGGCGTCGCAGGCGTTGTCGCGGTTGCGCAGCACCTTCGACGCACCGGTGCCGTTGCGCGCGCTCTTCGAAGAGCCGACCGCCGCCGGCATGGCCGCGGCCGTCGCCGCAGCCCGCCTTGCCGCGGCAAGCACCGCCCCCGGACCGGACGGACCGGACCGGGTCGAGATCGAACTCTGACGGGAGACCGCCGTGCCGGTGGACCAAGCGCGCGCCATTCCTGATCTCCTGGCCGACCTCGCGGCCCGGGACATCCACCTCCGCGTCGAGGGGGAGGCGCTGAAGGTGAATGCCGGACGCGACGCGCTCACGCCCGAGCTGCAGGCGATGCTGCGCGCCCGCAAGCCGGAGGTCTTCGCGTTCCTCCAGGCGCACACCGCCGACGCCGACGCGCCCGGAGCCATCCCGGTGCGGGACCGCTCCGCGCCGAATCCGCTCTCGTTCGGGCAGGAACGGCTCTGGTTCCTTGACCGGCTGGAGGACGGAAGCGACACGTACAACATGCCGACCGCACTCCGCCTCTGCGGCCCGGTGGACCCGGATGCGCTCCGCCGGACGCTTCGGATGCTGGTCGAGCGGCATGAGGTGCTGCGCACCGTCTACCCGGACGGCCAGCGGATCGCGTTCCTCTCCGTGGACGCGGCGACCCCGGCCGTCGACCCCGAATCCCTGGACCGCGCCGACGGCGAGACCGCGACCGAAGCGATCCGCCGGGTCGCGGACGCGGAAGCGCGCACGCCCTTCGACCTCCAGGAGGGTCCGCTCCTGCGCTGCCGGCTGGTGTGTACCGGGGACGCGGAGCACATCCTCCTTCTCACGATGCATCACATCGTCACCGACGGCTGGTCGATCGGGCTCTTCGTCCGCGAGTTCCGCGCCGGCTACAACGCCTTCGCCCGCGGCGAGACGCCGGACCTGCCGCCCCTCCCCGTCCAGTTCGCCGACTATGCGGCCTGGCAGCGGGAGCGGATGGCGGGCGCGCGGCTGGAGCGGGAACTGGCGTGGTGGCGCGACCAACTGGACGGCGCGCCGGAGCGGCTGGAACTGCCGACCGACCGCCCACGTCCGCCGGTGCAGACCTACCGGGGCCATGCGGTGGACTTCGCGCTGCCGGCCGACGCGACGGCGGCGCTCCGCGCGCTCTGCCGCGACGCCGGGGCGACGCCCTTCATGGCGACACTGGCGGCGTTCGGCATCCTGCTGGCCCGCCACACCGGACAGGGCGACCTGCTGGTCGGAAGCCCCATCGCCAACCGCACGCATCCGCAGACCGAGGGCCTGCTCGGCTACTTCGCGAACACACTGGCCCTGCGGCTGCGTCCCGGCGCGCACGGGACGGTCCGGGACTATCTGCGCGAGGTGAAGGCGACGCTCACCGGCGCCTACGAACACCAGGACCTGCCGTTCGAACAACTGGTCGAAGCACTCCGGCCGGCCCGCGACCTGGCGCACAATCCGCTGGTGCAGGTCGTCTTCGCGCTCCAGAACGCACCGCACCACCGGCCGTTCCCCGAGCTTGCGCTGCACGACCTGGCGGTGGAGGCGCTCCCCTTCCCGCGCCGCACCGTGACGGTGGACCTGGAGGTGCACCTCTGGGAGATCGACGGGGCGCTGACCGGCCACTTCGTCTACAACACCGATCTCTTCGACAAGGCGACGATGGAGCGCCTGGCCGCACGCTACCGCACGCTCCTGACCGCCTTCGCCGCGCACCCCGACGACGCGCCCACGACCCTGCCCCTGCTCCCGCCGGAGGAGGCGGCCGCGCTCGCGGCCTGCAACCGGACAGAACAGGCAACGCCGCTCCCGCACACGATGACCGAGCGCTTCGCCGCCCAGGTGCGCGAACGACCCGACGCCATCGCGCTGGTGGCCGAGGACGAGCGGCTCCGCTACCGCGACCTCGAGGCCCGCGCCAACCGGCTCGCCCACGCGCTCCGCGCGCACGGCGTCGAAGCGGAAACCCGCGTTGCGGTGCGCATCGACCGCCGGGCCGACCTGGTCGTTGCACTCCTCGGCGTGCTCAAGGCGGGCGGCGCCTACGTCCCGATCGATCCGGCCTACCCCGCCGACCGCGTCGCATCGATCCTGGCCGACACGCAGGCGCCGGTGGTCGTCACCACCGCGCCCCTGGCCGAGACCCTGCCGCCGGGTGCGCAGACCGTCCTCCGCCTCGACGCCGATGCCGACGCCATTGCGGCCCAGCCGACCGATCCGCCGGCTGTGGAGGTAAGACCGGACGGGCTCGCTTACGTCATCTTCACTTCCGGGTCCACCGGCCGGCCCAAGGGCGTGCAGATCGAGCACCGGAGCGTCTGCAACCTGCTCTCGACCCTTGCGCCAAGCATCGGCGTCGAGCCGGATGATGTATGGACTGTCTTTCACAGCTTCGGATTTGACTACTCGGTCTGGGAGACCTGGGGTGCGCTGCTTTCGGGTGGACGGCTGGTGTTGGTGCCGGACGCGGCGCTGCACGATCCGGGCGCGCTTCTGGACCTGCTCCACGCGGAAGCGGTGACCCTGCTCAACCTGACACCGAGCGTCATGCGTGGGCTCCTCGACGCCGCGGCGCGCAAGGGCCAGGGCCCGCCGGCGTCGCTCCGCCTCGTCTGCTCCGGCGGCGAAGCCTTTCCGCTCGACCTGGCCGCGCCGCTCCTGGCCTGGGGCCGGCCGGTCTGGAACCTGTACGGCCCGACCGAAGCAACCGTCTGGACCTCCATCGACCGCATCGCCGACGCGGAAGCGCCGATCACCATCGGGCGCCCGCTGGCCAACTATACTACCCACATCATCGATGCCTTCGGGCAACCGGCGCCGGTCGGGGTCGAAGGCGAGCTCCTGATCGGCGGCGCGGGGCTGGCCCGCGGGTACGAGGCTCGGCCGGATCTGAACCGCGAACGCTTTGTCCACCGACCGGCCGTCGCGCCGGGGCGCCTCTACCGCACCGGCGACCTGGCCCGCCGTCTGCCGGACGGGCGGGTGCTCTTCCTCGGGCGGAACGACTTTCAGGTGAAGCTGCGCGGCTTCCGGATCGAACTCGGAGAGATCGAGGCCGTCCTCGCCCGCCACCCCGCCGTGCGGGAGACGGTCGTGGTGAAGCGGACCGACGCCGGCACGGACCGCCTGGTGGCCTACCTCACCCCGGTCGGCAACGAAACGCCGGCGGCGGACGCCCTCCGGGCGCACCTTCGCGCGACGCTGCCGGAGTACATGGTGCCCGCCGCCTTTGTCCCGCTCGATGCGCTGCCCCTTTCGCGGAGCGGCAAGGTGGACCGCGGGGCCCTGCCCGCTCCGGACGCCCGCCGCGACGCCGCACAGCCCTGCCTGGGCCCGCGGACGGAAACGGAGACGATGCTCGCCGCGCTCTGGCGCGAAACGCTGGGGCTCGACCAGGTAGGCGTTGAGGACAACTTTTTCGATCTCGGCGGACACTCGCTCCTGCTCATGCGGGTGCACGAGGGACTTGAGCAGGCGCTCGGACGCAGCGTGCCGGTGCTCGACCTCTTTCGCCACCCGACCATTGCCCAGCTCGCGGCCCGTCTCGACGCCGACGGCGACAGCGACGACGGGCCGACGCAAGCCATCACCGATGCCGAGGACCGTGCGGCCCGCCAGCGTGCGGCCCGCCAGCGCCGGCGCCAACGGCGTCCCGACCGGGAGACCACCCCATGAACGCCCCCCCCGACTTGCCCGACGATGCCATCGCCATCGTCGGCATGGCCTGCCGCTTTCCCGGCGCGGAGACGACGGACGCGTTCTGGCGGAACCTGACCGCCGGCGTGGAATCGATCACCCGCTTCTCGCGAGAGGAGCTCCTGGACGCGGGGGTCGACGCGGCACTCCTCGACCACCCCGCCTACGTCCGGGCCAAAGGGCGCATCGAGGGGTACGACCGGTTCGATGCCGCGTTCTTCGGCATCACGCCGCGCGAGGCCGAACTGCTGGATCCGCAGCACCGGATCTTTCTGGAGTGCTGCTGGCACGCGCTGGAGGACGGCGGGCACACCGGCCTCGGCGCGGAGCAGCGCACCGGCGTCTTCGGCGGGATCGGCATGCCCACCTACCTGCTGCGGAACATCGCACCGCATCCCGACCGCACCGGTCCGGACATGGACTACGAGCTCCTCATCGGCAACGACAAGGACTTCGCCCCGACGCGGGTGGCGTACAAGCTGGGCGTCACGGGGCCGAGCTTCAACGTCAACACCGCGTGCTCCACCTCGCTGGTGGCGGTGCACCTCGCCTGCCAGAGCCTGCTGGGGCATGAGTGCGACCTGGCGCTGGCCGGGGCGGCGTCGATCCGCCTGCCGCAGGAAGAAGGCTACCTCTACCAGGAGGGCGGCATCCCCTCGCCCGACGGGCACTGCCGCGCCTTCGCCGCCGACGCAAAAGGGACGGTGGGCGGCAGCGGCGCGGGGGCGGTGCTCCTGCGGCGGCTGGAGGACGCGGTGGCCGACGGCGACGACATCTATGCCGTGCTGCGCGCCACCGCCCTCAACAACGACGGCGACGCCAAGGTGGGCTATACCGCGCCGAGCGTCGACGGGCAGGCCGCCGTCATCGCCGAGGCGCAGGCGCTGGGCGACATCGACCCCGACACCGTCACCTGCATCGAGGCCCACGGCACCGGCACCCCCCTCGGCGACCCCATCGAGATCGCAGCACTGACGCAGGCCTTCCGCCGCGGCACCGACCGGCGGCAGTACTGCGCCATCGGATCGGTCAAGAGCAACTTCGGCCATCTCGACACCGCCGCCGGCATGGCCGGGCTGATGAAGGCGGCGCTGGCGCTCCGGCACCGGCAGATCCCGCCGAGTCTGCATTGCGACCGGCCGAACCCCGCCATCGACTGGACGACGAGCCCGTTCTTCGTCAACACCGCACTCCGCGACTGGGACGCGCCCGCACCGCGCCGCGCCGGGGTGAGCTCGTTCGGCGTCGGCGGCACCAACGCCCACTGCATCCTGGAAGAAGCCCCCGCACGCGCGCCCGCCACGCCGCGCCCGGCGGCGCTCCTGGTCGTTTCGGGCCGGACCGAGACGGCCTGCCGCACCGCGGCGACGCAACTGGCCGACCGCCTGGCGGCCGACCCGGACCTCCCGCTCGGCGACGCGGCGGCGACGCTCGCGCTCGGCCGGCGTCCGCAGCCGCACCGCATCGCCGTCGCGGCGGCGGATCGGGACGGCGCCATCGCAGCACTCCGGGCGGAGGCGGCCGGGCCGGCGGTCGCGACCCCGGCCACGACCCCACGGGTGGCGTTCCTCTTTCCGGGCCAGGGCGCGCAGTACCCCGGCATGGCGCGGGGGCTGTACCGGCACTGGCCCGTCTTCCGCGAAGCGTGCGACGCCGGCCTGGCCGTGGCGGGACCGCTCCTGCCGGTCGACCTGCGGGCGCTCCTCCTCGACGACGACACGCCGGACGGGGCCGAAACGCTGGCCCGGACCGGGCTGGCCCAACCGGCGGTCTTCCTGGTCTCGGTGGCGCTGGTGCGGCTCCTGGAAAGCTGGGGCATCCGGCCGGCCTGCTGCCTGGGGCACAGCCTGGGCGAGTACGCGGCGGCCTGCGCGGCGGGGGTGGTCGACTTCGCGGACGGGCTGCGCCTGGTCATCGAGCGCGCCGCCCTCATGCAGTCGATGCCGCCGGGCGCGATGACGGCGGTCCCGCTCGGCCCCGACGCGCTCGCGCCGCTCCTCCCCGACGGGTTGACGCTCGCCGCCGTCAACGGGCCGGAGCTCTGCGCCGTCTCGGGTTCAGCGGACGCAGTGGAAGCCTTCGAACACGCACTGGCCGGGCGCGACATCACCTGCCGGCGGCTGCGCACCAGCCACGCGTTTCACTCGCCGCTCATGGACGGCGCGCGCGAACCGCTGGGACGCCTCCTGGCCGGACTGCCGCTGCAGGCGCCGGCGTGCCCGATCGTCTCGAACGTCACCGGGACCTGGCTCACCGACGCCGACGCGACCGACCCGGCCTACTGGCAGCGGCACCTGCGCGAACCCGTCCGCTTCGCCGACGGGC
>CAZKKD010000056.1:0-10204 GCA_964553265.1 uncultured Planctomycetales bacterium
GGGCTGCGGGCTGGGGCCGGCGTACCTGCTGGGGTAAACGGTATGGCCGCGGGTGGCCGGCGGAGGGCTGTTCAGTGATCCGCTGGGTCGGGTCGGCTTCCTGGGGTTCCTGCTGCTGTCGACCCCGGTCGGCATCCACCACCAGTACGTCGACCCCGGCATTGCGGAAGGGTTCAAGACGATCGCGATGACCAACACGATGTTCCTGCTGCGGCCGGGCCTGCTGACGGCCTTTACCGTCGTTGCGAGTGTCGAACACGGCGCACGCCAGCGTGGCGGCGGGCATCCCTCCCACCGCGCCGCCGAGGTGGAGCAGACCGCCGAAGGCGAAGACGAAGACGGCCAGCAGGATGAGGATGCGCTGCGCCGTCACGGCGGCGAGGGCCTCGCCGAGGGGCTGGCCTTCGCGCTGGAGGTAGGCGGCCATGCTGAACTCGCCCAGCCGGCCCGGCGAGAACTGTCCCCACGCCCAGGCCATCGCGGTGAGGTGCAGCCAGCGTCCCAGGCTCGGCCCCCTCTGCCAGGGCAGCACCAGGAAGGCCAGGGCATTGAGGAAGAGGTTGGCGGCGAGGGCCACCGCCACGGCCAGCAGGCCCAGCGGCGGACAGGAAGCGAACAGGCGGAGGATGGTGGCCGGTCCGTACGCATAGAGAATGCCCCCCAGCAGCGCGGCGCTCACGAGCAGCCGCAAGAGCCACCGGGAGCGCCCGGTGCGGGCGGGGGGGGCGGGCGCGGACTCAGGCGAGGGCATGGGAGACCTCCCGCGCCAGGTGTGCCGCCAGGTCCGCGGGGCGCGGGCCGGTCGGGGGCGGGGGCGCTTCGCCGCTGGCGGCGAGATCGACAACGGCGTCGGCCAGGGCCGCGGCATCGCCCGGCGGCACCAGGCGCACCCCGGCCGGCGGCTCGGGCAGGAGCTCGCGCAGGGCGGGGGTGTCGGCCGTGACGAGCCGCTGGCCGACCGCCAGCGCCTGGTAGACCTTGTTGGGGATCACGCTCCGCGCCTTGGCCGAGACCCCGAAGATGCCGAGGACGATGTCCGCGGCGGCGATGCGCGCGGGCAGGGTCTCGAAAGCGGCCCAGGGCTCGCGGCGGACAGAGGAGAGGGCTTCGGCGGCGATGCGCCGGTCCACGGCCCCGCCCTCCTGACCGGATCCGATGAGGGTCCAGCGGGCGGGCACGCCGCGGACTTCCAGAAGTCGCGCCGCTTCGACGATGACCGCGGTCCCCTGCAGCGGGATGAACTGGCCGTAGAAGAGGATCTCCGGCGGCGACGACAGGGTTTCGCCCCGATCGCCGCCGGCAGCGTGCTTCCGTTCGCCGGCGTCGTGAAAGAGGGGCTCGGCGCCGACGGGGATGTGCCCGCAGGACCCGTCCGGCAGGCTGAGCAACTCCTCGACCATGCGGGCGTGGGTCGCGGTGTCCAGGAACGGACGGTCGGCCAGCCGGCAGGCCAGGCGTTCGACCCCGCGGAGCAGCCGCGCGACCAGCGCGGTCGGCGCCAGCAGCCCGCGGTCACGGACCACGGTGTCGTAGAGGGAGAAGAAGACGTCCCAGAGGATGCGCGCCCCCCGCAGCCGGGCCCACGGCCAGAGGATCAGCACGTCGAGCAGACCCGGATACCCCACCAGGACGACCCGGTGGCGGGGCAGGCGGAGGTAGCGGAGGATGAGGAGCGGGTAGGAGGCGAGCCAGCGGAGCAGGTACCAGAGCCGGGCGCCGCCCTGCAGCTGGCTCTTGTCCTCGACGCCCGCCCAGACGGGAGCGAGACACTCGATGACCCGCCCGCCCCCGTGGCGCGCGGCGGCCAGCAGCAGGCGCCCCCGTGGCTTGCCGGTGTCGCAGGTGCCCCAGACGACCAGCGGTTCGGCGTTGTCCATGCGCTCCCCATAACCTTCCGTCGAAACTGCTGCCCGCCCGGCCTCTCGGGCTGCCGGTGGGGCGGTCACCGACGGGGTGTCTGCGCTGTCCCGCGCCGTACCCGCGGGTGCTTCATCGCCGAGGGATCGCCGGGCGCATCCCCCTCCGCCCATCGGGGAACCCCGCAGACGCGAACGCGAACATGGGCCTCGCCTGCCGTGTTGCGCCGCCGGGAGCACGGCAGCCGCCGGCCGGCAACCGAAGGGACCGTCGGCAGGGCGGAGTCCATTCGTGGAAAAGTATATGAATTGGCCCCGGCCGACACCACGGCTATTTTCCGGCGCGTGCGTCAGGATTCCCGCGAGGGGCATGGCCATAACGTCCATTGCCATATAGGTATTGTGCCCAGAGAAAGAGCCGTTCGTCACTTTCGCCGCGTTGGTGCCGTCCAAGACATTCGGCCAGGAATTCCGCGTTGAGGCCAACGCCGTGGTCGTTGGGGGGCGGGACGAGGTCACCGTTCCGGAACCAGGGGCCCACCGGCGTGCCAAAGCCTTTCTTCGGTCGCTGGAGCACGAAGCCCGGCACCATGCCCGCCACCGCCCGGTGCAGCAGCACCTTGCCGCGTCCCTGGCGGAACTTGAAGCGGGTGGGCAGGCGCTGCACGAAGGCCGCCAGGTCGGCGTCCAGGAAGGGAGAGCGCACCTCCAGGCCGTGGCGCATGCTGCAGCGGTCCACCTTGGGCAGGATCTGTTCCTGCAGGTAGAAGCGCGTGTAGAACGTGAGGGTCCGATCGATCGGGTCCGACGAAGGGCAGGCGTCCCAGGCGGCGATGGCTTCTTCGTAGACGTCTTCGGCCGTCACCGGCTCGCCGAACCAGCGGGCCAGTTCGCCGGGTTCCAGGCAGCTCAGCCAGACGGGGTTCCAGAGGCCGGGGGGGTAGCTCAGCCCCCGCAGGGTGCGCTTGACCTTGAAGTCGAAGCTCAGGTTGGCGTGGCGGGTGGGCAGGTGCGCGGCCAGCAGGCGGAGCGCGCGGTGCACCGGGCGCGGCGTCAGCCGGGCATACCACTCCGCGGCGCGGAGGGCGCGGAACGGGTCGTAGCCGGCGAAGAGCTCGTCCGCGCCGTCGCCGCTCAGGGCCACGGTCACCTCGCGCCGGGTGCTGCGGCAGAGCAGGTAGGTGGGCAGCAGCGAGGAGTCGGCCACCGGCTCGTCCAGGCCCGACGCGAGCTCCGGCAGCAGTTCGCGCGCCGCCTGCAGCGAGAGCGTTTCCAGGCGGTGCTCGACGCCCAGGGCCCCGGCGGCGGCGCGGGCGGGGGCCGATTCGTCGAAGCTCGGCTCGTCGAAGCCGATGGAGTAGCAGGCCAGGTCCGGCCGCGTCCGGCGGACCAGCGCGGCCACCGTGGTGGAGTCGACGCCGCCGCTGAGAAAGATGCCGAGGGGGACGTCGGCCATCAGGCGACGGCGGACGGCCCGGTCCAGCAGTTCGCGCAGCTCTTCGGCGGCCGCCTCTTCGTCCACCTCCTCCGGCGGCCGCGGTTCGAGTTCGAAGCGCCACCAGGCTTCTTCCCGAAGCGTGTGGTCCTGCAGGTCGAACCGCAGCAGGCTGCCGCCCGGCAGTTTGCGCACGCCCTCGTACAGCGACAGCGGGGCCGGGATGAAGCCGTAGGCGAAGTATTTCCTGAGGGCGCGGCGGGAGACCGTCGCCTCCACCCCGGGGTGCAGGCGGAGGGCGGTCAACTCGCTGGCGAAGACCAGGTCCTCTCCGCACCGGGCGTAGTACAGCGGCTTCTGCCCGTAGCGATCCCGGCTCAGGAACAGCGTGCGCGCCTCCCGGTCGTAGAGCGCGAAGGCCCACATGCCGTTGAGGCGGCGGCAGAGGTCGGCGCCCCATTCGCGGTAGCCGTGAAGCAGCACCTCGGTGTCGGAGTGATCGGTCCGGAAGCGGTGCCCCCTGGCCTCCAGCTCCGTCCGCAGTTCGGGGTGGTTGTAGATCTCGCCGTTGAAGACCACGGTCAGGCCCCCGTCGGCCGTGTGCATCGGCTGGGCGCCGTCGGCGAGATCGATGATGGCCAGGCGTGCGTGCCCGAGGTGGACGTCCCCGGCCGGCGCCGACCAGCAGCCCTGTCCGTCGGGCCCGCGGTGGTGCAACGCATCCACCATCCCGGTCAGCAGGTCGTCGGCGCGGGCTCCGGTAAAGCCGGTGATTCCACACATGCGCGGGTCAGTCCGGAACGTTGACGGTGCGGCGGATGAGGTAGGCCGGTTTGCCCTGCGACTCGTAGTAGGTGCGCATCTGGAGCTCGGCCAGGAGCCCCATGAAGATGCAGAGCACGCCGACGAGCCCCGTGAACGCCATGAGGGTGGGGAGGGGCGTCTCGATGAACGACTTTCCGCCCAGGAGCTTGTAGTAGACCGCCGCCAGCGCGCAGCAGAAGCTGGCGAAGAGGCTGAGAAAACCGATGCCGCCGAAGAGGTGAATGGGCCGGCTTGCGTAGCCTTCGAGGAACTTCAGCAGGATGAGATCGAGCAGCACCTTGAAGACGCGTTCCAGGCCGTACTTCGCTTGGCCGGTGGAGCGGGCGTGGTGGGTGACCGGCAGCTCGGCCACCGCCGCGCCGTTCCAGTGGGCGTAGACGGGGATGAAGCGATGCATCTCGCCGTAGAGGCGGACCTGTTGCAGGATGCTGCGGCGATAGGCCTTCAGCGTGCAGCCGAAGTCGTGCAGCTCCACGCCGGAGAGCCAGGCGATGAGCCGGTTGGCCAGGTGGCTCGGCAGCTTGCGGCGGAGCGGATTGTCCTGCCGGTCGTGTCGCCAGCCGCTGACCACGTCGTAGCCTTCGTCCAGCTTGGCCAGGAGGCGCGGAATGTCGGCCGGGTCGTTCTGCAGATCGCCGTCCATGCAGACAATGATCTCGCCGGAAGCGTAATCGATGCCCGCCATCAAGGCGGCCGTCTGTCCGAAGTTGCGGGTGAAGTGGAGGACCCGCACCTCCGGATGCTCGCTGGCCAGCTGGTCGAGCAGGTCCGGGGAGTCGTCGGTGGAGCCGTCATTGATGAGAAAGATTTCGAAGGGGCGTTGCAGCGGGGACAGAACGGCGTACAGCTGGCGCAGCAGCTCCGGAAGGGCGCCGGCCTCGTTGAAGATGGGCACTACGATCGAGAGATCCATCGCTGCTCCTTCCCTGTCGGGGAGGTGCTCTTCGCTTTCCTGCCGGGAACCGCGAAGCGCACCACCGGAACGTATGGTCCGGGTTTCGGAGGACCATGTCAAGCAACTCCTGCTCCGGGCCCGCCCCGGCGCCGATGTCCGGCCCGGGTGATTTTTCTCCGGGTGGAGGGAGAGAAAACGGGTTGACAAGGGGAGGGGCGCCCGGTAGAGTACGCGCTTTCCGCGCTCCGGGCCGAAGCGTGTGGGCCGGGGTGTTTCGGACGGACCCGGACGACGAACGACCAGACGACAGCAGGATCGGCAACGCCATGAACCAGAAACAGAAGACGACCGTCATCAATGCCCAGAATGTCAACCCCGAGTGGGTGCATGTCGACGCGGCCGGCCAGATTGTGGGCCGCCTCGCGACGCGCATCGCCATGATGCTCATGGGCAAGCACAAGCCGACCTATACGCCGCACGTCGACACGGGGGACTTTGTCGTCGTCACGAATGCGGAGAAGGTGGTGTTCACCGGCCGGAAGTGGGCCGACAAGAAGTACTACCACCACACCAACTGGGTGGGCGGCCTGGTGGAGACGCCGGCGGCGCAGATGCGCGCCCGTCACCCGGAGCGCATCCTGGCCCTGGCGGTGCAGCGCATGCTGCCCAAGACCCGCCTCGGACGGAAGATGTTCAAGAAGCTGAAGATTTACGCCGGACCGGAGCATCCGCACGCCGCGCAGCAGCCGCGCGAACTGGACCTCGCCGGCAAGTAGCCCCGGGACAAGAGATCGCCTAAGGAGACCAAACCCGTGAGCGCCACCGAAACCCTCTACCACTGGGGCACCGGCCGCCGCAAGACCGCCGTCGCCCGCGTGCGCATCAAGCGCGGCACCGGACAGATCCAGGTCAACGGCCGCGATGTGAACGACTACTTCAACACCGAACGCTCGCGCACCATGGTGCACAGCCCGTTGCGCGAAACGAAGCTGCTGAACAAGTACGACGTCTACGTCAACGTCCGCGGCGGCGGCCCGGTGAGCCAGGCCGGTGCGATCATCATGGGCCTCTCCCGCGCCATCATCAAGGCGGAGCACGAGATGGAGCCGGTCCTGCGCAGCAACGGCTACCTGACCCGCGACAGCCGCATGGCCGAGCGGAAGAAGCCCGGCCGCGCGGGCGCCCGCCGGAGCTTCCAGTTCTCGAAGCGGTGATGGTCCGGCCCGACCACGAAGCGCATTCCGAGGGGCTCCCGTGCGCGGGAGCCCCTTTTTTCAACGATCCGCGCAAAGACGAAAGCGGGTAGGCCGGGTGCAACCCGGCGTTCGTAACCCCGTCGGCGTTGCGTCTTTCGCCGGACTCCGTCCGGCCTGCTCCGCTTGGCCTTTTGTCGGATCGTTGCTTCTTTTGGATCCTGCTTTCGGATTGACGTCGGCGGCGGCGCGGCAGATCATGCCGGGCACGGATGGCGGTCGTCCACCGCGCTACGGCTACGAAAGGAATGAATCCATGGCGAAGCGGGCCAAAGCGACGCCGCCCCGGCTCCACGAGGTGCCGGGCTTCCGGGTCGCGGCGATGCACTGCGGCATCAAGAGCGGCGGCAAGCGCGACCTGGGCCTCATCGTAAGCGACACGCCCGCCACCGCGGCGGCGCTCTTCACGCAGAACCGCATCACGGCCGCACCGGTGCAGCACTGCCGCGCGGCGCTGGCGTCCAACCGGGGACGGGTGCGGGCCATCCTGGCCAACGCCGGCAACGCCAACTGCTGCACGGGCGACCGGGGCCGGCGCGATGCCGCCGCGGCCGCGGCGCGCGTGGCCGGGTGCGTCGGGTGCGATCCGGACGCGGTGCTGCTGGCCTCGACCGGCATCATCGGCGAACCGCTGCCGATCGACCGCGTCCTCGCGGGGGTGGACACGCTGGCCGGACGGCTCGACAGCAAGCGGGCCGCCGACCGGCAGTTCGCCGACGCCATCCGCACGCTCGACACCCACGCGAAGGAAGCGGGGACGACGGTCCGGATCGGCGGCCAGCGCGTCACCCTCGCCGGCGCGGCGAAGGGGATCGGCATGTGCGCGCCGAACATGGCGACGGTGCTGGTGTTTCTCCTGACGGATGCGAAGGTGCGGGCCGCGGCGCTCCGGTCGATCCTGAAGACGGTTGCCGACGAGACCCTCAACCGCGTCACCGTCGACGGGGACACCTCGACGAACGACTCGTGCTTCCTCCTCGCCAACGGCGCGGCCGGCAACCGGACGGTGACGGCGGCGGGTTCGGCGGACGGGCGGCGGCTGCGGGATGCGCTGCGGGACGTCTGCGCGCCGCTGGCGCGGATGCTGGCGGCCGACGGGGAGGGGGCGACGAAGTACCTCCACGTGGCGGTGACCGGCGCGGCGAGCCGGGCCGACGCGGAGCGGGTGGCGCGCGCGGTGGCGGAGAGTCCGCTCGTCAAGACCGCGGTCTGCGGCGCGGACCCGAACTGGGGCCGCGTGCTGATGGCGGCGGGCAAGTGCGGCGCCGACGTACGCGAGGCCGACGCGACCGTGTCGATCTGCGGCAAGGCGGTCTTCCGCCGGGGCGCGCCCACGCGGGCGCGGCCGGACGCGGTGGCGAAGGCCATGCGGGGCCGGGAGGTGCGGATTGCGGTCGACCTCGGCCGCGGGCCGGACGCGGCCGAGATGCACGGCTGCGACCTGACCCACGGCTACATCACCATCAACGCGGACTACCATACCTGAGGCCGGCGTGATGTGCCGAGGGCGACAGGCGGTTCGGCGCCCTGCTCGGCAGGCCCTGGGGGCGCCTCGAACAGGACGATGCGGGCCGCCGCGCCTGGACGAACACGCTCTTCGCCGCGGCGGAGGGATGAGGCTCAGTCGCCCGCCGGGTCGCGCCGGACGCCGAAGCGGTCCCAGGTCTCGTCGACCGTCGTGGCCGGGGTCGGGGGCGCGGAGAGGACCTTGCCGCGGATGACGCCGTCCGGCCCGATGAAGTAGGTGCGCAGGCCCGAGCGGCCGGGGACGACCGGCGTGGCGAAGAGGCCGTACCCGGTGGCCGGATCGGCCTCGGCGTCGACGTAGTAGTAGCCGTCGAGGCCGTGCGCGGGGTCGGAGGCCGCGGCGAAGGCGTCGGGGAGCAGGCGGATGCGGTCGCCGGTGGCGTCGCGGTGCGCCTCCGGGCCGCCGAGCGCGGCGAGGCCGGGCGCGTAGCGGGCGGTGTCCGGGGCGTCCTCGTTTTCGTTGTCGTCTGCGGCGTCTGTGGCGTCGGCCGCATCGGCGGGGGCATTGTCGGCAAGAGCGGAGAAGCGCTCGTCCCGGTAGTGCTCCTGCGCGGCGCGGTACTGGCGCAGGCGCTCGACCGCGGCGGCCTCGTTGTCGAGGATGGGCGACGGGCCGAGGTAGCCGGGCGTGAGCGCCACCAGGAGCGCCACGACCGCCAGGACCGACGCGAGCACGGCCAGCAGCTTGCGGCCCGTTCCGGCGCCGGCGCGGATGGCGAAGAGGGCCCGGAGCCCCGCCACGACGGCGCAGCCGCTGAAGAAGACCGCAAGGATGGGCGAGACCGCCCCTCCGAGAAAACCGAGCACGGCCAGCACGATGCCGGCGAGCGCCAGCGGACCGGGATCGCGGGTGACCGCGGGGGGAATCGGATCGGGCATGTCGCACTCCTTTGTCCGGGACGCCCGGCGCCGGCGAACGGGGCCGGGTGCGAAAGCGCTACAGGCTCAGGAACCGGTCGCTCCGCTTGCCGGCGGGTCGGCCGGCGGCAGCTTCTGCGGCGGCAGGCCCCGGCAGGCGAGGAAGTAGAGCCCGAGCAGGATGTCGATGGCGTCGCGCGCGCCGAGGTCGGCCTCCTCCCAGCCGTGCCGCAGGAGATCCAGATACCACACGCCCACCCCGAAACGCAAGTCCCGCCAGACGATGTCGTTGACGAACGCCTTCCCGTCGCCGCCGAAGCGGATGCCCCAGCGCAGCGCCGCCAGGCCGATGGCGAGGTCGAAGAGCAGCCGGCTGCAGGCGGCGTAGTCCTCGTCCTCGTAGGCGTCCTCCAGTTCGCGCGTCTTGCCGGAGAGCACCCCGCCGGCGCCGGCCATGCGGGTGCGCGTCGCGGCATGGATGCGTCGGCGCAGGCCCTTCAGGAGGCGCTCCACCTCGGCGCCTCGCGACTGCTGCTCGCGGGTGAGGACCTTGTAGAAGCCGTCCTGTTCGCCCAGGAGATCCCCCACCGCCACCGCGAGGCTGCGGCGGAGGACGGGGTTGCGCGTTTCCTTGAGGCGGGGGAGGATCTCGTAGATGGCGGCGATCTCGCCCAGGCGCGCCAGGGCCTCGCTGGAGGCGGAGAGGACCTTCGTGTCGTCGGTGCTGCCGAGGAGTTCCAGGAGCGACGGGGCGGCGCGGCGGTCGCCGATGGCGCCGAGGGCGCGGGCGCTTTCGGTGCGCGTCTCGCGATCGGGATCGTCGAGCTTGCGCACGAGCGCATCGACGCTCTTCGGATCGCGCGCCTGCCGGAGCGCCCGGGCGACCTGGGGGGCGAGGTCGCTCTCGGGATCCTCCAGCTTCGTGACGAGCGCGTCGACGGCCTCCGGGCCGCCGATGGCGCCGAGGGCGAGGGCGGCCTCCTCGCGGACGTCGGTGGAGGGGTCCTCGAGTTGCTCGATGAGGTCCGAGACCGCGATGGCGCTGCCGGAGCGGGCGATGCCCTGCACGGCGCGAACGCGGCGCTCGGGGGTGACCGAGGCGCCGACGGCATAGATGTCGGTCGCAAGGCGCAGGGGGTTGCGAACCAGCATGCGTGAAAACGCCCCGCCGACATTGGGTTCGTGCGCTTTGCGCCGGATGCGCGACAGGAGCGGCAGCACCACCAGCCAGAGCATGCCGGCGTGCGCAAGCACGAGCACCTGATGGAAGCCGATTCGCGTACCGGTGGGGAGCGTCACGTTCAGCGGATGCGCCGCGACGTAATCCATCACCTTTCCCGCCACCAGCGGCCCGCCCGCGGCCGCGAGGCCCACCAGCGACCAGTGCGTCGCCATCGCCATGGTGCGGCCTTCGCGCGGGGCAAGTGCGGCGGCGAGGTCCATCTGCGCGAGCGCGATGCCGCCGTAGAAGATGCCTGCGAGGAAGTTGGCCGGCAGCACCACCCAGACCGGCTGCGGCAGCACCACGTCGGTCAGCAGGCTGGCGGCGGATTCG
>CAZKKD010000056.1:10214-14422 GCA_964553265.1 uncultured Planctomycetales bacterium
GGCGATGAACGCTAGCAGGACGCCGAGGACGGGGATGGCGGGGGGGGGGGCGGCGAAGCTGATCGAACCCGGGGGAACAACGAACCAGCAGATCATCACCAAGGGCCCGCTGGGCACCATCACCGACGCGAACGAACGGCCGCCGATGCGGCTGAGGAGGTAGCCCCCCGCGAAGCCGGACGGGATGGCCGCCAGTGACGCCGCGATGTTGATGGCGGAGAGTTGGGTGTAGGTGACGCCGAACTCGCGCTTCAGGTAGACCATGCCGAGCGAGATGAGGCCCGCCGAAAAGTGGAACATGCCCATCGCCAGCGTGAGGACCAGGAAGTCGCGGTCGCGCAACGGGCGGAGGATGCGCTCCTTCAGGCTGGGCCCGGCCGCCGTTGGCCGGGGGCGGGGTTCGGGAACGAACCAGTGGACCACGATGTCGAGGCACCCGAGCGCCGCCCCGAGTGCGAAGACGATGGCGAAGCCGGTCCGCAGCGACGCCGGATCGCCGTCGACGCGGTAGGCGTCCAGGATGACGCCGGTGAGCGCCATCGCAATCAGCATGCAGCCGATGGTGAGGCTGTGCCGGCGCCCCCAGAAGCGTCCGCGCATCCGCTCCGGCACGAGGTCGGCCATCCAGCTGAACCACGGCGCGGTGGCGATGTTGGCGAAGAAGGCGCTCGCCAGCATGACCGCCACGAGGATCCAGGACGCGGTCCGTGCCGCATCCATCAGCCAGATGGCCACGCCCACGGGCACGAACCAGACGAGCCGGTGCAGAAACCCCGCCACCGCCCAGATGCGCTTGCGGTCGGACAGCCCCTCGGCGAAGTAGGCCGCCGGGACCTGCACGATCATCGAGAACTGCGTCACGGTCAGCACCAGGCCGATCATCACGCCCTTCGCCCCGAGCGCCTCCATGAACATCTGCAGCGGCATGCCCTGACAGGTGGCCACCCAGAACATGGCCAGGCAGCTTGCCCCGATGCTGAGGCGCAGGCCCCGCCGCAGGACGCGGTCGGTGATGCGGCGGCCGTCGGGGGTGATGCGCATCGAGGGATGGCTCATGCTCGGATTCCCGGCAACGGTGACCTTCCGGCGGGGGCGTACGCCGCCCCGGCGCGGATTCCCTCTTCGTAGCTAACGAACGAGCGCGCCGATGCAAGAAGGAAACCGGATTTCCCCCCTGCGCCGCGCTCGCCGCGCGCCGGCCATTCGCTCTCTGCGTGCGGGCAGATCCGCGGCGGAACCGGTGCGCGGGACCGGGTCGTCCGCAACCACCCGAAACCGTCGGCATTTTGCTTGACGGGCTATGGGTTATGACTTACAAGGGGAGTGGTTCCAAGGCTGTAGGGCCGGGTCGGCGCGGTCGCATTCCGGCCGGATGACAACGAGCCCCGAGCGTTGCGCCTCCGCCGCACGCGAAGGATACAACACGATGGTCACCGAAGCCGTGCGCAAGGCGGCGGTATTGATCGAAGCCTTGCCCTACATCCAGCTGTTTCACGACGCCGTCGTGGTCGTCAAGCTGGGCGGCAGCGCCCAGGAGGACCGCGAGGTGACCGCGCGTGTCCTGGCGGACATCGACTTCATGGCCTCGGTGGGGATGCGCCCGGTGGTGGTCTACGGCGGCGGGAAGCGCATCAGCCGCGCGATGGAGGCCACCGGGGTCGCGCCGGAGTTCGTCCACGGGCAGCGGGTAACCGATCCGGAGACGATGCGGACGGTGGCCCGGGTGCTGATCGACGAGGTGGGGCACGAGCTGTTGGAGCTCATGCAGCACGTCGGCGGGCGGGCCGCGCTCCTGAACGGGCGGGATCACCGCTTTCTGACCGCGACCAAGAAGCGGCTGCAGGACTATCCCGACGCGGACCTGCAGTGCGTGGGCACCCCGGCGTCGGTGGACGCTGCGCAGGCGCAGGCGCTCCTCGACCGGCGGGTGGTCCCCCTGGTCGCGCCGATCGCGGCGCCCGAGGACGGCGAAGCGGAGCTCTACAACGTCAACGGCGACACCGCCGCGGCCTTCATCGCGCGGGAGCTGCGGGCGACGAAGCTGGTCTTCCTGTCGGACACCCCCGGCATCCACCGGGACATCGACGATCCGGAGACCCTGTTCAGCACACTGCACGAGGACGAGGTGGAGGCGCTGGTCCGCGACGGCGTCATCGCCGGGGGCATGATCCCGAAGACCGAAGCCTGCATCGAAGCGCTGAAGGGCGGGGTCGGGAAAGCCCACATCGTCAGCGGCTACCAGCCGCACGCGTTGCTGCTGGAGATCTTCACCAGCAAGGGGATCGGCACCGAGCTGATCCATTGAGCCGGGCGGACGCGGCGCGTGCCGTGCTGCCCGTAGTGGAAGCCACCCCGCGGAACTGCCGGTTGCCCTGGCGGATCGCGGAACGGCGGCCAGGTGCACCGGCCGGCACGCGCCGGTCGACTGTCCGGGAACGAACACGATGAACACACAGCAGATCATCACGCTTTTCGAAAAGCACGTCATCCCCAACTACACCCGCATTCCGCTGGCCATTGTCCGCGGTGCGGGCAGCCGCGTCTGGGACGCGGAGGGGAAGGAGTATCTCGACCTCTTCCCCGGCTGGGGCGTCAGCGGCCTCGGCCACTGCCACCCGCGCGTCGTGGAGGCGGTCAAGGCGCAGGTGGAGACGCTGATCCACGTGCCG
Source organism: uncultured Planctomycetales bacterium (assembly GCA_964553265.1). Lineage (GTDB taxonomy): Bacteria > Planctomycetota > SZUA-567 > SZUA-567 > JAFGNG01 > CAZKKD01. Next base: position 12,884 of record CAZKKD010000056.1, read on the forward strand.
AACAACCTCTACATCTGCGAACAGGGCATGCTGGCGGAGATCATGAGCCGCGAGAGCGGGATGGACGGCCGGGTCTTCTTCTGCAACTCCGGGGCCGAGGCGGCCGAAGCGGCCATCAAGCTGGCGCGTCTCCATGGCGAGGGGCGCCACCGCATCGTCACCGCGGAGAACAGCTTTCACGGGCGCACCTACGGCGCGATGAGCGCCACCGGCCAGCCCAAGTATCGCGAGGGCGTGAGCCCGTCGGTGGAGGGCTTCGTGCACGTACCGTACAACGATCTCGAAGCGGTGCGCGCCGCGGTCGACGAAGAGACCTGCGCGGTGATGATCGAGCCCGTCCAGGGCGAGGGCGGCGTGCACCCGGCCTCGCGGGAGTACCTGCAGGGCCTGCGCGAACTCTGCGACCGCAAGGAACTGGTGCTCATCTTCGACGAGGTGCAGACGAGCCCGGGCCGGCTCGGCGCCGTCTTCGGCTACCAGCACTTCGGCGTGACGCCGGACGTCATGACCACGGCGAAGGCGCTGGCCGGCGGACTGCCGATGGGGGCGATCATGGTGAAGCCCGACTTCGCCCCGTCGCTGCGGCCGGGCATGCACGCCACCACCTTCGGCGGCAGCCCGCTCTGCAGCGCTGCGGGCCTGGCCGTCTTCCGCGCGCTCCTGGAGGACGGGGTGCTGGAGAATGTCCGCACGCTCATCGACTGGTTTGCCCGGCGCCTGGCCGCCCTCGACCGCGAGGCGCTCAACATCAAGGCCGTGCGGCAGTGCGGTCTCATGATCGGCATCGAGCTCTCGATCCCGGGCGCGCCGGTGGTGCGCCGCTGCCAGGAGGAAGGCCTGCTCGTCAACTGCACGCACCAGACCATCCTGCGGCTGTTGCCGGCCTTCACCCTCACGACCGCCGAGGCGGAAGAGGGGATGGCGAAGCTGGAGGCCTGTCTCCGGAATCCGGATGTCGGCAAGGGGGACGGCGCGTGAAGACCTTCGTCAACATCCTCGACCACGACACCGATGCCCTGGAGCGCCTGCTGGAGCGCTGTGCCGCGAGCAAGGCGCGTTACCGCCGCCGCCTGCCGGATCTGGACCTGACCGGCCGGGTGCTGGCCACCTTCTTCGAGAAGCCGTCGACGCGGACGCGGTTCGGGTTTGAGGCCGCGGCCGCTTCGATGGGCGGCTACGTCATCACCAGCGAAATGATCGGCGGCGCCCGCCTCGGCGAGCGCGAACCGGTGAAGGACGTTGCGCGCGTCGCGGGGCGCTACTGCGACCTGATCGCGGTCCGCACCTTCGCGCACGAGACGATGGAGGGGTTCGCCCAGTGGGCGGGCAAGCCGGTGGTCAACCTCCTCTCCGACTACAGCCATCCGACCCAGGCGATGGCGGACATGATCACCATTCGCGAGCACCTGGGCACCGAGAAGGGCAAGACGCTGGTCTTCGTCGGCGACGGCAACAACGTGGCGCGCAGCCTGGCGGCGGCCTGCGGCCGGCTCGGCATGCGGATGCGCCTGGCCTGCCCGGAGGGCTTTGGCCTCGACG
>CAZKKD010000057.1:0-7746 GCA_964553265.1 uncultured Planctomycetales bacterium
GGGGTGTCGCTGCCGCGGAGCGCCACCCAGGCGATGCCGGCAAGGTTGGCCCCGGCGGCGTCGTCCTGGTAAAGGGGGTCGAGGTTGCCGCCGCTGCGGTAGAGCGGGTTCGGCAGCGCGCGGTAGGTGTACGCGTGGGCGCCGGCGAGGACCAGCGTGCCGTTGCCGAGCGAGCGGCCCTTCCCGGCGGCGCCGGATTCGTCGAGGGGAACGACGAGGCGGGTGTGGGCGGTCTCGACCTTGATGCGGCGCCGGAAATGGCGGAAGCTTTCCGCCCAGACGCGTCCGGCGAAATCGGTCGTGCCGGGGGTGTCCTGCGGTCCGCGGCGCTCCCAGGCGAGGAGGCGGGCGGTCTGGTAGGTCTGCGAGGCGACCTGTCCGTATTCGCTGAGCGTCATCAGGATGAAGAGGAGCATCACGTAGGTCGGCAGGATGAGGAGGAGCTCCAGCATCGCATTGCCGGCCTCGCGTCGGCGTCGGTGCGCCGGGAGCGCCGTTCGGAAATCGGTGCGTCGACCCATGGCGGTCAGTCCATCCATTCGACGGCGTCCTGTACGTAATCGCTCCAGCGGTCGGCGTTGCCGCCGGCGGTGACGAGGTCGCGGAACGGGGTGCCGGTTGGCGTCCCGTCGGCCGCGATGCAGCGCGCTGCGCCCAGTTCGCGCCAGAAGCGCTTGCGCTCGTCCTTGCTCGCCGGCAGGCGTGCCCAGCGCGTCGGCACCAGCTTGGCGCCCCACTCCGGATAATAGAGGTTGCTGCGGGGGAAGCGGTTGCTGCGGAAGGCGAGGAAGTCGGTGCGGACGCGATCCAGCGTCCAGAGCGCGTCGTCGGTCCGCGGTTCGCCGATGCCGGTGACGATCTGGCGCTGCGCGCCGGGGGTGTACTCCGGGTCGCCCGTCGGTTCGACAAAGCCCGCCCGCGCCGTCGCCACGGCGACATACCCGGTGCGCCGTCCGAAGAAACGGCCGAAGAAGTAGGTCCGGTGGGGCGACCAGAGTGCGACGGTGAGGCCGTAGCGGAAGAACGTTTCGGTCAGGACCACCGCCGGGGCGAGTTCGGGCCGGGGGCTGCCCGTCTCCGTGCGCGGAGCGAACGACGGCCGGTAGAAGCGGTCGCACTCCATGTGGTTCGCGGCGTTGATGTCGGTGCCAAGGTCGTAGCCCTGGTAGTCACCGGACGCGGCCGCATCGTGGCCGAGGCTGCCGTCGCCGCCGTCGCCGAGGACCTGGCCGTAGTGCATGCCGACGTCGACCTGCTCGTCGTTGTCGCGATCGCTGCCGTAGTGGTCCACCTCGCAGATGGGGCATTCGCTCATGCAGAGGGGGCAGACCATGAAGCCGTGGTGGCCCTTGCGGGCCTTCCAGTTCTGCATGCGCCCGGCCATCTCGGCGCCGAGGTAGAAGACATTGGCCAGGCTGTCGGGGAGCATGTCGATGAGCGCGTCCGGCATGCCGAAGCCGGTCAGGCTCTCGCGCCGGTCGGTGGGCATGGAGAGGTAGTGGTCACGGTCGTAGAAGTACTTGTCCCCCGAGAAGAAGCCCTCCCAGTCCGCACGGGTCCAGAAGTGGCCGGGCAAGTTCTGCGCGAAGGGGCCGGTCGACACGATCCAGGGCGTGTGCCCGTCCTTTTCGGGCCAGTTGTCCAGCGGCCACGCGGCCGGCGGGAAGGGCAGGTACTCGAAGAAAAAGCCCCACGGATCGCCCGCCGTGTTGTGCGATCGCGGCCGGGGGTCGCCCGGCTCCGGGTCCAGCAGGATGCGCGTCGGCGGCGGGCAGCGCGTGCAGGCGCAGTCCGGCAGGGCGAAGAAGACGTAGGGGAACCAGTAGAACTTGCACATCCAGCAGATCTTGGTGAAGCGGAGGCCCGGCACGAGGTCCGGGTACTGGCTCTTGAATTCGGCCTCGCCCGTGCCGGTATCGGCGCGGGCGGCCTTGGTGTTGCTGACGGCGGCCTCGCAGTAGATGTGCTTGTCGTCTTCGCCCTCCACCAGGCCGTCCCAGTGGTAGGTGGCCTGGTGGTTGAGGTATTCCATGTGATGGTTGACCCCGGCAATGCCGAGGCCGAGGCACTTCCAGAAGCACCGGAGCGACATGGGGCCGAAGATGCCGATCTCGAAGCCGCCCCAGGTCCGGCTGCAGTCCTCTCCGTGGGCGTGCCCGTGGCGGACGTGCCAGTGCCCGTCGGCAGCGTTTTCGAGATCCTGCGGCTTGGCAGGGGGGCTGCCCGGGGCGCGGCCGGGGGCGTAGCCGATGGGGCAGAGCTCCCATTCGGTGCCCTCGTCGGGGAGGTCTTCGGCGTCGATGATGCGGTCGCGCGCGTTCCAGCAGCGGAGCATACCCACAAAGAGTTCGCCGCCGTCCCGGACACGGCCTTCGTGTTCATCCCACCAGGAAAGGATCTCGGGTTTCGTGATGATGCTGTCGATCTCACCCTTGATCTCGTAGGCGTCGTCGACGTCGGCGTCGTCCTGGTTCTTGCGCCGGACGTAGCGCAACCGCTGGGCGAAGGCCTGCCGGCGGCTCTCGGCCAGGAAGCGGTTGGTGTCGTACTCGGTCGTATAGGCGTCGTAACGGAAGAAGGCGCTCCCGGCCGCCGCATCGGAGCCCGCCAGGCGGGGCGTCCCGTCGAAGACTTGGGGCGAGCCGGCGCCGCCTGCGTAGGGGGAGGGGGCGTCGGGGTCGGCGAAGCGGACGGCCGGGTAGATGGCGATCTGGGTGCCGCGGGGGGCGTTGATGGCGACGGTGTGGACAATTTCGTTGCGGACCATGCCAGGCAGGGCCTTGGCAATGGCCGCCGCCGTCAGGGAAAGCTGGCGAATCCAAAGCTCGCCTGGGCGGCGGTTGGCGCCTGGATCGGCGATCCAGCGCGTGGCATCCGCGAGAACGCCAGACTTGGTGACACGGACAACGTCGGAGGCGTCGGTGACGGTCTCGTTGTACTTGGTTGCGAGTCGGGCATAGAGATCCTGCCCGAAGACGTCTTCGAAGGTGGCGTACTCGTCTTTCTGGAAATCGAGAAGCTGGTCCATGAGACCCGCGATCCAGTCGGTGAAGTTGCCGGTGATCTCGTCCAGGATACTGGAGAGGAAGTCCTCGACGATCTCCGCGATCGCGTCCTTCATGGAGGCGACAATGTTGTCCATGACGTCTTTCATGATCTTGCTGATGCTGATGTTTGGGGAACGGCCCGTGATCAGGTAGCGCATGTAATTCCGGAAAAGGTCGCCCATTGCGTCTCGAACCGCCCCGACGACCGCATCCATGATGGCGTCGCCCAGGTCGCCGGCCGCGTCGGCCAGGAGGTCGCCCACCACGTCGTCCAGATCGGCGAGGGGATTGTTTTCGCCGAAATCGAGATTGCCAAAGTTCTCCTCCAGTTGATCGAGCATGTCCTGCAGGGTGGTCTCGGGCAGCAGCCGCCGGAAGGTGCGGCTGTCGAAGACGGTTTTGAACTCCTCGTCCGGCGGATACCCGCGCGAAGCGCCGTCCAGGTCGGACATCCGTCCCAGCACGCGCGTCTCCAGCGGTTCGGTGTTGTCCACGACGAACGGGATGGGGATGAAATACCAGGGGGTGAGGAAGGGGTACGGCTCGTAGGTCGGCCGGTCGTCGTGGTCTGCGTTGTCGTAGGTTGCGTCGACGTAGCGACCCCACTGCGCGATGCTGCTGGCGGTCGAGTACATCACCACGTCCAGCATGTGCTGCTGCAGCTTGCTGTGGAGGTAGGTCTCGCTGTTGTTGAGCCAGGCGATGGCGGCCAGGCCGTTGGCCTCGACCACGGCGCCGGAGTAGGCCGCCGCGTCGGCCGCGTTCTGCAGGCGCAGGCGCTGGTTGGCGGTCATGCCGACGTTGTAGGCGTAGGCGATCACCACCATCAGCAGCATGAGCGTGACGATGGCGAAGAGGGCGCTCTGCCCCTCCTCAGCGGCGGGAAGCTCCCTCAGGCGGTTCTGCAACATGGAACGAAGACGCCGCATGCTCGATTCACCTTCGTCGGAGGGGGCCTATCGGGGCCAGGGCTTGGGCAGGCGGCTGTTCTGGTGCATCAGCACCCGCCCGATGCTGCCGTAGGGGCTGGGGCGGGTGCTGATCTTGCGCGCCGGCATGACGTGATAGACCACCGGTCCGCCGACCGGCACGGTCAGGTCGAGCCAGTACAGAAGCTCTCCGGCGACGATGGTTTCCGGCGCCTCGGGATTGCCGTCTCCGACGGTGAAGACCATGCGCATCTGCTTCGAACCGTGGTGCGTCCAGGAGGGGTACCGGTACTGGTACCCGACCATGCGCGCCTTATCGTCGCCCCCGGTGGCGTTGAGGGCGCTGGCGATGGTCCAGGCGGCGCGATTGCCCCGGAGGGTGGCGGCCTCCTCCCCTTCGGCCAGGCCGAGCGCGTAGGTGCGCGTGCCCTGAAAGCTGGCGTACTGCAATACATTAGAGGCGACGTACATGTGGGCGATCTGGATGATGACCATGGTCAGCATGAGCTGCAGCGGAAAGACCAGCACCGTCTCCAGCATCACCACGCCGGCTTCGTCGCGGTAGAGCGCTGTGCATCCGCGTCGCAGACATGCCAGAAGCCCCACGTTCTGCGGTGTGGCGGCGTGGGGGGCAGGTCTGCGGGATGGAGCCGGGTCCGGAAGCACGGTCCGCTCTCCTCGTCTGTGAAAATGGCTACGCGAAGGTTCGCATGGCCCAGACCCAGAGGACGCCGGCCAGCAAAGCTGCCGGAAAGCTGAACGAGGCGCCGGCCCGTTCCGGCCTGGCCGCTTCTTCCGCCGCTTCCCCCGGCGCTGAAACGCCAACCGGACGGCTGACCGACCGCCGAAGCCCGCCGATCAGATCGTCCCGCCAGGTCAGGCGGGCCAGAATCAGGATGAGCGCCGCCAGTCCCCCGTAGAAGAGGTAGCGCACCACCTCGGGGTAGCCGCTCAAAAGGCCGAATCCGACCGCGAGCTTCACATCGCCGCCCCCAACGCCCCCGCCCAGATACAGCAGGAGGAGCGCCGCGGAAGCGATGAGTCCGCCCAGAAGAAACCCGCCCGCGTCAAGGTCGAACCGCAACTGTGCGGCCACCAGCCCCAGGCCGACGAGCGCGCCGGCCAGGTTCAGCGGGTTGGGGATTTTGCCGGTGCGCAGGTCGCAGTAGCTGGCCGCACCCAGAAAGGCCAGAAGTGCGAAGTGCTGCATCCCGTTGATCAGGTCGATCAGATGCACCGGTTCCCCCAGCCCTGCCATGGCAATGCACCTGCGGCTCCGGTTCGCCTGTGTGGCGCGGACGCAACCACCGCGAAGACACCGCGGCAGGACGCGGCCGGAGGAGGAACGGCCGTCCGGCTACTCGCCGCCGCTGTCGCCGCCACCGGTTTTGCTGGACTCGAAGCTGTCCAGCGCGCCGCTGGCATCGTCCGTCGCGGTGTTGACCGCTTCGGTCGTCGTGTCGGCGATGTTCTCGACCGACTTCTTGGCTTCGCCGCGGAAGTAGACGAATGCCCCGATCAGCCCGATGGCCACGAGCGCCGCGAGCAGAATGTACTCGAGCGCGACCGCACCGCGTTGCGACTTCCGGTTCCGGATGGTGGTGCTCTTCACAGCAGTCCCTCCCTCAAGCCTGATTCTCTCTACAGTCCCGCCGGAAACGGCGAGCACAAGACAACCGTCAACACCCGATAGGCCACCATGAAGCGATCCATCGCCAGCGGCACCACGGCCGACACCGCGATCATCAGGAGTGCGCAGACCAGAATGTACTCCAGCGCAACAGCACCGCGCTGCGATTGGATGCTCCGCATTCCGGATTCTCCGCATCCTTTACAGCTGTTTGTTCCACGACCGCTTTGTGGCCCTTGTGTGTCTGAAGAAATGATACGGAGAGCGCTTTGTGCTTGTCAAGCCTCTTGAGGGCGCCCGGATCGTTTCGGCAGGGCCTCAGGGCGCCCACGTTTCTCCCGGAGGAAGGGGTTGTTTTGGTGCGGATTCGGTTTCCGGTGCGGGCGCCGGCAGGGCGAGCTGCTCGCGGAGAATGGCATCCGCCATGGCGTCGAGCGTCGAACGGAGGTATTGCTCGGACAGTTGCGTCTGAATGTCCTGCCAGCCGAAGACGACGTTCTGCATCAACCGCGCAAGGTCCATGTAGGCGCCTGCCGGAATCGTCGCGGTCAACCGCAGGCCGCCGGCGCCGGGCGCCCGGGAGACGGCCACCACCCCGGGCGTGGGGGAGTCGGCCACCTTGTCGAAGGCGTTGGCGCGCAGGGAGGTGTTCTGAATCGGCATGCCGAGGAGCTGCGATTGGACCATGATCTCCGCGAAGTAGGCCTTGAGGAAATCCACGGGGTAGACGCCACCCAGGAAGAGGATATCGCGGTCCTGCGCCCAATCCGGTTGCCGCATGCGTGTCCGGAACGCCGGCGTCCCGTCCGCAAGTGCTTCGGCCCAGGCGCTTTGCAGGGCGGTGCGCTTCAGGCCTCCGGTAAACACCACGGTATCCTGTACGGCGGCGACACGGGTCATGGAGGGGAGGTGAGGGGCGATGGCATTGGCGTAAGCGCTTGCTTTGTCATGAGTTGCAGTTCGAAAGACCAGCAGCCCCCCCAACCCGCTGCCGCTGTCGCGCGTGAAGGCGAAACAGGCCTCTCCCGCCATTGCCGCGAGCGTTTCCTTGACAATCAGGTCGCGGACCAGCGCGCGGGTGCCCGTGCCGTCGCTCCCGTGGTGCAGGAGACGGGCGAGCAGGTCAGAGACGGCCTGCGCGTCGGGGAGAACGCCATACGCAACTGCCTGTTCGGGAAGGAGATCCACCAAGCGGACGTCGCCGGGAGCCGTTGCCGGACGCGCGGAAGAGGCTTCAGGGGGCGCGTCGGCGGGGCCGGCCGGGGCCGTCAGCGCCAGGCGGACGTCCACCCCCAGTGCAACAGGGCCGAAAAAAAGGTCGACGACAGCTTTGTCCGCGCGCGTGCGGTCGAGTACGCCTTCCGCGCCGAGGGCGGCGAGGAGGTCACCGGCCAGTTGCAGGTGCGGCGGCATGAAGGCGGGGGCCGACAGACGTGGCTTCCGGCGTCCGGGCGACGGAGCAATCCAGGGGCGCCAGACCCCGGGCGCCACCCACGCCCGCATATGGGCCTGCGCCAGGGGGGCTTCCGGCCAGAGCGATTCGGTGTTCGCGGCGAGGGTTTCGGCCATCGCCTGCTGGTGCGATACGACTACGCCCCGGGTTTCCGCGGGCGCGACAAAGAACGGCCCGTACCGGGGATAATCCATCCGGTAGACGCCTTCGCCCACCTCTTCGACCAGGTGCCGGACCACATCGTGTTCGCGCCAGGAGTGAACGAGTTCGTCCAGGTGCCGGACGGGCAGGATGACGCCGCCGATCCAGCCGTCCCGGTCGCCGCTCGGCGGATACCCGACGAGGAGGGCTTCCCCCTCGCGGTCAAGGAAGTGCGGGAGCCGGTTGGCCGGGATCTTCAGGATCGATCCGACCAGCATGCCCAGGCGGGCCTCCTGGCCCGGCGAACCGTGCGCGTGGTTCCCGTGCCCGCCATGCACCTCGTCGGCGGTGAGGCCGGGTGCGGTGCTCTCGCCCGAGGCCAAGCGGAGAAGAAAGGGGGCGAGGGCCGCTTCAAGGCGGACCAGTCCGGTGGTGTGCACCAACAGCGACGGCGCCGCCAGGTCCACCTCCGGCAGGGCGCGGCGTGGGGAGGCTTCCGGCGGTGCCGCCCGATCCCCGGCTCCGACCGCCGACCCGGGTCGCCAC
>CAZKKD010000057.1:7756-14395 GCA_964553265.1 uncultured Planctomycetales bacterium
ATCCCGGCGAGGAGGAGGACGATCGCGACCGTCCGAAGCCAACGGGTGAGGGAGTGAACGTTTCGCACAGCAAGCCTACCTTTCGTTTCGAAGCGGCCGAGGTCCCGGACGCCGATTTGTACTCATAATTATAGGGTGCGAACGCTCGCCGGAAAGGGACTTTTGCCTCATTTTCCGTTGTGCTCACCGCCCCCAACAGTATGCTAAGGGGTGCCGGAAAACAACGTCCGCGTCTCCCGGCGCATTCGGCCTCCGAATCCACGCCGGGATGCACGACGTCAACGGGAAGGTGAGCGGAGACCTGCAGGGCATGAGTCGTTTGCACATGCGGTACAGCCTGGGACTGCTGGTATTGGCGACGCTGCTCTGGCAAGCGCCGGCCGCTGCGGAAGACATGGTCTCTCCGGACCGCCTTTCGACCGCACAGCTCGAAGCGCTGGGGGCTTTTGCGCGCGAGCACCTGCATGCCCGCACGACGGGGGGGGAGCCAGCCGTCGTTGCTCCCGATCTTAAGCTGCCCTACGAAATGGTCTTTGTCACCATCTTTGTCGACGGGCGGATTCGGGCCTGCCAGGGACGTGGCGGGGGCGCTTCCTTTGCGGCAGACCTGGCCGGGGCCGTGGACCGGTGCATCGACGACAAGCGCTTCGGCGGGGCGCTCCGGCCGGACGAGGCCGGCAAGGCGACCCTGAAGATCGACATCCTGCACGACGGGCAGACCTTGAAGCGCTTCAGCGTCGAGGCGCTCCGCGAGGGCATCGAGCCGGGTATCCATGCCTTTGGCCTGCGCAAGGACGGAGCCAATGCCATCTTCAAGGCCTCGGTGCCGGTCAAGAAGAGCTACAGCATCCGGACCGCTTTTGAGCGCCTCTCCCGCAAGGCGGGCCTCGCGAAGGATGCCTATCGCCAGCCCGGCGCGTCCATCCGTCGCTGGCGGGACACGGCGTTCCTGGTGCGGCCGGACGGCAGCGCCCTTCCGCTCTACCGGGGCAGTCGCCTTGTGCCCCAGGGGGAGGTGACGCTCGATCGGCTGGGCGGGGCGCTGGCGCTGACGGCCGCGTACTTTCGCAACCACGTTCGGGAGGACGGCCCGGGCTTCGATTACCTCTACGATCCCTTTCGGGAGAAGACCTCCCGCAGCGACAACCATGTGCGCCAGCTCGCCAGTCTCTGGATCGCCGCCAAGGTGGCCAACGTGCTGCGCGACGAAGCGCTGGCCGCATCGGTCCGCGACAGCCTGGTGCACTACGAACTGCTCCTGGACCGGAGAAGTCGCTCCTCGTTCCCGCGCATCAACGGACAGGCGAACCTTGCGTACAGTGCGTTCTGCCTTCTTGCCCTCCTGGAGCAGCCGACCTATCCCCGGCAACGCATCCTCGTGGAGGAGCTGGCGCGCGGTATCCTCAGTCGCCAGCGGGAGGACGGCAGCTTCTCGACCAGTTTTGATGGTGAGAGTGATCGCGGCTGGCGTTACTACTCCGGCGAGGCCCTTCTGGCGTTGATGGAGCTCTACCGCGTCAACCACGACGAGGACCTTCGCGAAGCAGCGCGCAAGGCCTTCCCGTACTACCGGGAGCGCTGGCGACAGGAGCGGAACACCGCCATGATTCCCTGGCACAGCCAGGCCGGGCGCATCCTGTATGAAGAGGAGGGGGCCCCGGAGATTGCCGAGTTCATCTTCGAGATGAACGACTGGCTCATCGAAACCTGCCAAAAGCGACGCCGAAGCTACCGTGACGAAGCCGGCGGGTTCGGTAAGAACGCTCCGGGCACCTGTTCCACCGCCTGTTATCTGGAGGGGATCGCCGATGCGTGTCAGGTCGCTCGCGACGCCGGGCGAACGTCCGATGCGAACCGCTACTTCCGCTCGCTGCGCCGGGGCCTGCGCTTCCTCCTCCAGGCGCAGTACGACGAGGAGAACACGTATTGTCTGGAGCGTGCCGACCTGGCCATCGGCGGCTTCCGCAATAATCTCCGCGACAGCCGCATCCGCATCGACTGCGTGCAGCACGCCGCGCACGCCATTCTGAAAGCGATGGATCAGGAACGCAAAGGCTCTCCTGGCGGAGGCGAGGGGGGTGAGGGGGATGCTGACGGTGATGGCGCCGTTGGAGGCGGCGGAGGCGGTGCAGGGGACGGTGGGGATGGTGAGGACGGCGGAGCAGCGACCGGAGAAGGAGACGGGAGCGGCGAAGGGGGCCTGCAGGATCCAGACGGCGGGGAGGGGGATGACGACGGTGCCGATGGCGATGGTGCGGGTGGCGACGACGCTTGGGGAGACGATGACGGCGACGGGCGTGGTGCCGGTGATGACGATGATGATGACGGCCGAGGCGATGACGGCGACGACTCGGGCTGGGACGGACAGGATGACGAGGAGCACGACGGTCCCGCCGATGATCACGGGTGGGGAGACGACGACGGCGACGGGGATGACGGTGGCATCGGCGACGATGACGGCGACAACATTCCCCCCGACCCGTCGGGCGATGACGACGACGGCGGTGGAGGTGGCGCCGGGGACGACGACAGTACCGGTGACGATGACTGGGGCGATGACGACGGCGGCGATGACGACGACAGCCCGGCACCTCCCGACCCCGATGATGACGGCGATGACGACGACGGCGGGGACGACGACGACGACGACGACGGCGGCGACGACGGCGATGACGACGACGACGAGGATGACGACGGAGAGGACGACGACGGGGATGACGACGAGGGGGACGACGACGACGGGGACGACGACGACGGGGACGACGACGACGGGGACGACGACGACGGCGATGACGACGGGGATGACGACGATACGACGGATGATGATGAAGATGACGACGGGGACGATGACGATGCGGGGGAGGGGGGACATTACGAGCGGTTCACGTCCTACCTTTGGCCAAAGGACGAATGGTCGGACCCTGGCGAAGACTCCGCCGCGGGCGAAGATACGGACGGGCGCTGGCTGGAAGTGAAGAGCCTGCCCAACTATTCCTACAAGTGGGTGTATGACAACGAGGATCAGAATCAGGGCCAGACGGAGATCTATGTCGTTACTGACACGAACCTGGGCGACCAACCGGACGCGGTCGATGTCAACGATCACCGCATCGGGAGCTTGCGCATCACGCCGCAGTACATCTCGCACCGGCAGTACGAGTCGCGCAACGCATACGACCCCGGCACTTTCTGGGCGCAGGCGGTCACGCGGATGCTGACCGACGCGGATCAGAGCGACGACCAGGAGCACTTCGGGTGCGTTCGTGAACTGGCTCCCGGCAGCTTCACGGATCTGGACATCCCCCCGATCGTCTACGAGACGTGGAACTACGCGGAAGATACCGACGAGGACAGCGATACGCATGGCGAGCAGGTCCTGCAAAGCGTCAGTTACACCTTCTGGGTTCGCGCCGTGGACGGGTATTACACCAAGGATGAAAACTGGCAGGCCCACCGCGTCTACACGATGAGCTGGACCCCCTCCTTCCCCGTTGACGAGACCTGGAACTCTACACAGGACAACTGGGACCGGTACAGTGCGAACGATCCGTTCCTGCCGTCGATTGTCTGGCAATCGCTCCGCTCGCTCTACGACCACCGTCCGAACAACCCGGCCGAGGGCGGCTACCCGACCCCGACGCGGGCGCGGACGGCCTATACGCAGGCCCCCCCCGGCAACGGGCTGAATGCGTCCGGACGGTCCTTCTACATCGCCCGACCGCTCGCCGATCAGGGCATGTACCACGCCGGCGAGGAGCGGTATGTTCCGGACACGACGCTCCGGGTGGAGCGCGACAACGGCGGCCAGTATTACAGCTCCTACTTGGTGTTCAACCAGACCGCCCTGCAGGACCGAGATGCCGTTTACGGGCAACTCCGGCTGCGCATTTCGGATGTCACCGACTGGGCCAAGAGCGGCCACGGCTTCACCGTCAACGCCTACAACGGCAAGTGGTATACGCAGGATACGGTTGGCTCGGTCGATGAAGGCGAGAAACTGGTTCTCGACCTCGACAATCCGGGGCATCTGCCCAACGAAGCGTCGCTCCGCCTGGAGCTGTGGGGGCGGGGATCGGACGCGCTGCTGGTGGCCGCCTCGGACGACAGCAACGACAGCAAGAGCCTCATCCTCGGCTACACGGCCCAGACGCAGCGGACCAAAGGCACCTGGACCGACGGACACACGGTGCGCGACTTCTGGCTCGACCGGGGCGACGGGGCTTATGGGGCGCTCGATTACAAGCTGGGAGAACGCCCGCCCAGCCGGGTGCGCATGCGTGTCCGCATCGAAACCACCAGCGATGCCCAGAGCAGCGACGGTTTCCGCATCGTGGTGAACAATCGGGAGATCTACTCCGACCGTAACGTCGGCAAAGGGGAAACGCACTGGTTCGACATCGATCCCGACATCTTCAGCGGCCAGCGCAAGCCCCGCTTCCACTTCGAACCGTACGGCAATGACGGCCTCAACATCGATCACGACGGCACGTTCATCGATCTCGAGTACTATTGAGGCCGACGGGGCAATGCTGCCCCCCGCATCACTCTGCCCGCTCTCCTCCTTCGCAAAACAAAATGGTCTCGCTCGTTGTGGGCTGGGTGTTTTGGTCGAATGGGGGTATCCCCTTAGCTCAAGTTGACTCTATATGTGTCTCAGATACGACCAGATGGAGAAACAAATTGAGGAATGGTGTGCTCTCGGGAAGGAAATTGTTCCTGTGCTCTGCAAAGCAGATGCGGCAGAATCTGATGGGCCAGTCTACGATCGTCATGTGAACGCATTTGCCAAGCAGCTTGGTCCCGTCGCTGCCGAAGGTTTTGCAACATACATCCTCGAAGTTGTTAAATCTGGTGAATGCCGACAAGTTGACATCCTCATGCCAGATGACACGACCGAAAAGCGTGAGGTTTGGTTTGACCCTGCAATGGATGACCGAACCAGCCAGGTCGTAGAGTTGAGCTATCGACAGCTCGCCAAGGCCGAGACAATATCCCCTGAAATCATCGAGGCTATACGGCTAGGCATGTGGCACAAAAATGCGGACTGGAGATCCGCGGCATTAAATGCTGCCGGTTTGCTCGGGGAAAAGGTCAAAGGCAATATTGCTTCCGTCTTGCTCGATCCAGCTTATGAGCACAGGTATCGTGCTATTGGCTGGCGCGGGGGTGAGTCCGCAGTTTGTACCTTTGCGAAATGGCGCCTTGGGATCGAACCAGAAAAGAACCTGGAGCAGCTTTTCACATTTGCCGCGGAGCCGGACAACTCTGCCGAATGTGGCTTCTCCTTGCTATCTCTTGCCCAATACAATGAGAATGATGCCAGATTGCCCAAGCTCCTTCTGGCGGCATTGGAGAATCCTGCAACAGACAGTTCTGCCGCTCGCGGGATTGCCATCATGGGAGAGAAGATGACACCGTTTAGAGAGCAAATCGCGGAAGCTGCGAAGAATGCAACTGGAGTAGATGCGCACTGGCTTAAGTATACCTTGAAAGAAATTGATTCCAAAAATCCGAAAGGGGACACCAAGCCCCTCAAAGATAACGCTGAGGTATTCTAACACTCCAAACTGCCACGAAAGCAACGCTTCTGCCATGATTCTATATTCGGCTCATTGAATATTCTCCCGCGTGATAACACGCTTTCCGCAGTATCGACATTCTTTGTTTCGGGCGATGTACCCATCCTTGAGAAGCGTATAGACAACAGTGAAATGCCGACAACCACAGTTTGGGCAAATAAGCCCCTTGGCTGGCTTTTCCGTCGTTGATTCCGCCATAGTCACGCCCTCCTTTGCAGCTTCGACAGTTTGATCGGCGGTTTCTTTTTGGCCTGCGTCCCGCCCGTGCCAGGCAGCACCACGCCCTGTTCGGACGCGGCCACCGCGCAGCCCACGAGGCAGTCGAGGAAGTGATTGTCCGAATGGGGCGGGCGCACCTGCCATTCGTCCACGATCCGGCCGCGCCCCTCGGTGCGCACCGAGTGGGCCGGCCGCAATTCGTTTGGACAGTCGATAAGCGTTTGTAGAATGGGATCGACTGGACAAGGAGAACGACATGAGCAAGCGGAACGGCAAGCGGCGTAGCGCACGGATCAAGGAGGAACTGGTCCTCCGCCTGATGCGCGGCGAGGATCTGGAGACGGTGGCCCGCGAGAGCGGCACGCCCCTCCACGAGTTGTCCGACTGGCGGGAGAAGTACATGAACGCTGGCCGGGAGGGCTTGAAATCGAAGCCCGGCGACCCGGTGGGCGAGGAGCTCCGCCAGGCGCATGAACTGATCGCCAAGCAGGCGCTCGAACTGGAGATCCTGGGAAAAGCGAAGGCTCTCGCGGCCAGCCGGAGGCGGTAGAACGCCTGTCGCGGGAGCACAGCGAAGCTACGGGGAAACCCTTCCCCGTCGCCACGCTCTGCCGGCTTCTGGACGTACCCCGTTCGTCGTTCAACGAGTATCGACGACGCAAGCGGGAAGAGAAGAAGAACCGCCGCCGCGAGCGGCAGAAGCCCGGCCCCAAGGTGCGGGTGGACGACGAGGAACTCCTCGTCTGGATCCGCCGGGTGCTGGAGCGCAGCTGGTTCGCGACGGAGGGAACGAAGAAGGTGCATCTGCGCCTGCGCAAGTGGTTCGGCGTGGTCGCCAGCC
>CAZKKD010000058.1:0-2865 GCA_964553265.1 uncultured Planctomycetales bacterium
GGCGGGGAACAACGGGCCTCGGCCACGACCGCGCCACGGCGCGGGGGCCGGCCCCGTGGCCCCCGGCCGCGCGGGTGCGCGTTCCGGGACGGGCCATGCGCCGGCCGGCGCTTCCGGCAGCGGAGGCTCGTCCACGGCCCATCGCCCGCCCGGCGCCGCGTCCGCGGCAGACGCATGGGCCGAAACGAGGTGCAGCACCGGCGGCGCTGCGGTCGGTGAAGAGACCCCGACCGACGCGGCGGCGGGCGCGGCCGGGATCGGGGCTGCGACAGGCCCGCGCGCCTGCAGGATGCGGCGGAGCGCATCGGCCTGGCTGTTCAGCTCCGTGGCGGCGGCGGCGGTTTCGGCGGCGGCGGCCACGTTCCGGTCGGCCACCGCGCCGATGCGCGCCATGCCGTCGCCGACCGCGTCGATGGCGGTCGACTGGGCGCCCGACGCGGCGGCGATCTGCTGCAGGATCTCTTCCACCGCGGCAGCACGCCCTCGCACGCTGCGGAAGGCGTCGGCCGCTTCGCCCGCGGTCGCGATGCAGTCGCGGATGCTGGCGTCCGAGCCCTCGACCATCTCGGCGGTCTTGCGTGCCTCGCTGGCGGTCCGGGCGGCGAGGCGGCGCACCTCCTCGGCCACCACGCCGAAGCCCTTGCCGAAGCGGCCCGCGTGGGCGGCCTCGATGGCGGCATTGAGGGCCAGCAGGTTGGTCTGGAAGGCGATATCGTCGATGACGCCGAGGATGGTGCGGATGGCTTCGCCCGCGGTCTGCAGGCTGCCGATGCCGTCGTGCATGCGCCCCACCGTGGCGGCGCCCGCGTCGACGGCGCCCCGCATCTCCCCGGCGAGTTGCTCGGCCTGGGTGGCGTGGCCGGCGTTGTCGCGGGCCTGCCGCTGCACCTCCTCCAGCGTCTCCCGCGCGCCGGCCACCGCTTCCACCTGCGCCCGCGCGCCGTCGGTCAGCGCCCCGCCCGCGCCGCCGAGCCGCCGCGCGCCGCCCTCCACCTCCTGCCCGACCTCCGAGACGCGCCCGAGGACATACTCAAGCGCTTCCATGTTGCGGCGGATCTCGTCCTCGTTCGCCTGGAGCGCCCCGGCCATCCCGTTGAGGGCGCCGACCAGCGTCGCCACCTCGTCCCGTCCGCGCACTTCCAGGCGCTCGTCGCGCCGCCCGTCGCGGATGCCCTCGGCAAAGCGGCTGGCCCGGACGATGGGCGCGGTCACCCGGCGGGTGAAGCGGCCCGCAATCAGGAGGACCAGGAGCACCGACACAAGCGCGACCGCGCCGATCTGCAGGGAAAGCGCATCCACCGGCGCAAGCGCCGCGTCGCGCTCGACAAACGAGAGGATCCGCCAGTCCGGGCCCCCCGTTCCCACCGGCGCGAACGAGGCGAGCGCCGGCGTCCCCGCCAGGTCGGCGGCCGTCAGGTGCCCCTCCGCACCGTCGCGCAACGCCGTCCGGAGCGCCTCGGGCAGGCGTCCGGTCACGTCGTCGCCGAAGCGGAGTCCGGCGGCCGGCAGGTCGTTGCAGAGGCGAAACCGATCCTTGCGCAGCGCGACCACGGCGACGGTCCCGGTTTCGTCACCGTCCTGCCCCTCCGCCACGACCGTGCGGACCCGGTCGGGCGGAAGTGCCAGAACGACAACGAGTTCCGGCTTTCCAACCGCGTCGAGGAGGGGCAGCGCCGCGAATGCGGTTTGCCGCTCGGCGGGCGCATACGGTGCATAATCGGCAAATGCGGCGCGCCCGCTCGCGAGCGCATCGCCAACCGCTTCCGCCAGAACGGTTTCGGACAGAAGATCGTCGGCAATCGAGGCCTGATAGTCCATGCGGCGGCGCACCGTATACACCACGCGGCCGTCCGGGTGAACCAGCAGCAGATCATCATACCCATACTTTTCGATGTAGCGGCCGAAGAAGTCGTCCCCAGCCGGATCCGGGGCGTCCGACGCCGTTTCCAGGCGGTCCGACCCCGCGCCCGGGCCGCCGCTCCGCGTCACCACGGCGTCGGCGGACGGTTCCGGGCCGTCCCCCGCAGCGCCGGCGCGCACGGCGTCCGCCCCCGCGCGCGCCGCCTCGCCGAGCGCAAAGGCCTCGCGCAACGCAATGCTGCTCACCAGCGCCCACTGCACGCCATCGATCGCCAGGGGATCGGCCGCCACCAGCCGCAGACAGCCATCGGCGTCCATGCGCACCGCGCGGGTCGGCTGCGCGACGAGACTTTGGTCGACATAGCCGCCCGGCGGCGCGTCGCCGATGTCCAACCCCATGTCGGGCAAGGCGTTCCGCAGCTCCAGCGCTCCCGCACGCGGCCCGACCAGAAAGCTGAGCCCGGTCGTCCCCATGCCCTGATTCTGCTGGACGGTGGCGTTGAGGCGCTCGATGGGGAACTGCACGGCAAGGACGAGCTGCATCTCGCCGTCCGGACCGTACAGCGGTGCGCCCACGAAGGCGGACGGGTCGCCGAGACTGGGCGCATACGGGGCGAAATCGGTGCCGGCCAGCATGCAGTCCTCGGTCACGGTGCGCCAGAGCCCGGCCAGGCCCTGGTCCTTCCAGCGCCCGTCGGCCAGGTTGGTGCCAAGGTCGGGCTCGCGGTAGGTGCTGAAGAGGACCTGCCCCGATGCGGCATCGATGAGGTAGAGGTCGTGGTAGCCCTTGTGCCGGACGTAGTTGACCAGGAATCCACTGCAGGCGCTGTGGAGCTCGTTGTAGGCGGACGTCCGCACGTCGAGCGCCCGCAACGCCGCCGTCACATCCACCGTCGCACCGGAGGCCGCGGCGTCCGCACCGGCGCCCGCCTCTGCACCGGCGTCGCTCCCCGCGTCGGCCTCCGTGCCGCCGGCTTCCCCGGCTTCTGCATCCGCGGCGGACTG
>CAZKKD010000058.1:2965-14263 GCA_964553265.1 uncultured Planctomycetales bacterium
CCGCGTCGGCCTCCGTGCCGCCGGCTTCCCCGGCTTCTGCATCCGCGGCGGACTGCGCGGCTTCCCCGGCGGCGCGGTCGCGGGCCTGGGCGAGGGCGAGGGCGCGGACACGATCATAGACGCGCCGGACCTCGCCGCTGCGGGTCAGGAGGCGCACATCCTCGCGGATCTCGCGATGCATCTCCTCGATCCGGGACTTCTTGAGCTGCTGGACCGCGTCGAGCTTCTGCGCGGCCTGGATCTTCTGGATCGCGACCGTTTCGGCCAGGGCCGCCAAATCCTCGTCCATCCGCCGGAAAGACGCCGCAAGCTGCTGCGCCTTGCCGGCCCGCACCGCGTCCAGTCGCCGCGAGGTTTCGGCCGTCAGGGTCTCCCCCGCCTGACGAAGCGCCGCAACCCCCAGAAAGAGAAGAGGTAACAATCCGATCCCAAGGCACACCAGCAGCAACGACTTGCGAATGCTCATCCCCTCTCCTCACTGTGAAAGCCTGTGCCGATAGGCCGTACTCAACCCGAACCGAACGAAGCTTCCCGGATCCGTGGATTCTTGTGCATTACCCAAAACTGTAACAGGCGGCAGGCTTGGAAGCCGTTAGGATTGTTCAAATCTTCTGTTTGGGACGGGTCTTCCTTGGCTTTTGCCACCTTACGAACTTTCTCCTATTTCTTAAATCTCCGGCCGGAGCAGATGCTGGTTTTCCGATATCACAGGCAAGATAATTGTTACTCCCACAAAACCAGACGAACGAAACGACAGCCCTCCCCAAATGACTATCTTTCTCTCTGTTTGTCAACGACTTGTGACGCCTTCCATCGAATTCAAAGAGATCTTTTTGCCTCCGTTAATCCTCCGTCAGTTGATCTCTACAAGCGAACCATTCTTCTCTGTAAGTCCAGGAATAATTGGCCTTACAAATCTTTTTCCAAAAATGTTTTTGACAGTCAGACGATATATGAGTATAGTTCCGGCGTGCAGGCGGAGGTGTGCCTGCGTCCAGACAGGGCAACGCATCGGAACAGTGCGCGGGAGCAGCAGAAGGCGCGGCAACGGCTCCGAACCGAACCGGCAGCGCCATTCGCCCCGCGACGTCAATACGGAAGGCACGACCATGAACCTCAGCATTCTCCCCCTCGAAGAGCGCATTGTGCTGGACGCCGCCGGTGCGGTGGACGTCACCGGCGTGGACCCGCTCGCGGCCGCGGCCGACCTGCCCCTTCCCGGCGCGGACCGCACCGATGCGCCGCGCGAAGAGGACGAAACCGCCCGGCGCGCCCGCGAGGGGACGGCGGTGCTGTCGGCGGCAACCATCGACGGCAGCGGCCTCGCCCCGCTGGCGGGCGACGGCTTCGGCAACCCCTGGCACAGCGCGCCGGAGAGCGACGACGCGGACGCAGCAACGCCCCCGGCCGCCGCTGCGGCGCGCGCCGAGGCGGACGCCGACGCCTCCCCCTTCCGGGACGACCGGCTGGCGGCGGTGCAGGACGGCATCAACGCGCTTCTGGACGACGACGGCCGCCTGAACCTGATGGCGGCGCAGCTTCTGCAGGACGAACAGGCGTAAAGACGGAATCGGGGCGCAGGACGCGGCCCCGCATGCGGAACTCGACGGACCGAGACAGAGAGGCAACCGATTCAGGCAGAGGAACGGAGCGCAACACACCCGCCGGACCGACCGGCCGCTCCGGGACACAGAAGCGAGGGTTGCATCGAATGAAACTCAATATCCTGTCGCTGGAAGAACGCATCGTGCTGGACGCCGTCGGCGCCGTCGACGACACCATCACCGACAACCTGATGGACGCGCTCGTCGACAGTCCCGACGCCAACGAGGCGGACGAGACCCAACCGACGAGCGACGGAGCGGACGCTGCCGGAACGACCGACGGCGACGGGGCGCGCGTGGTGGCCATCTCGAGCGAGGTTTCCGACGCGGAAGAGCTCGCCGCCGCCGCAATGGACGGCGTCCTCACCGTCCTCTACGACGCGGAGACGGACACCCCGACCGACCTGCTGGCCGACATCCAGGACGCGCTGGACGGCCGCCAGGCCGAGAGCATCGCCTTTGCCGCGCACAAGGCCGGCATGGGCGCGGTGGAGCTCTTCGACGGCCGGGTGGTCAACGAGTTCACCCTGAGCAGCGACGCGGAACTGGCCAGCTTCTGGCAGGGCGTGGGGTCGCTTTTGCAGGAGAACGGGCGCATCGACCTGCTGGCCTGCAACGTCGGCGCCTACGACCGCGGCCTGGACATGGTCACGACGCTCGAAGGCCTGACCGGCCACGACGTCGCCTACTCCGACGACATCACCGGCAGCGGCCAGTTCGGCGACTGGTTCCTGGAAGGCGGCGAGGTGGACCTGCTGGATACCTACTTCACCGACAGCGTGCTGGACTGGGACCACCAGATGGCGAACTACTGGCTCGTCTGGGAAGGCGTCACCGACTGGGGCGGCCACCAGGAAGCCAAGGGCCTCCTGACCGACGGCGACGACGGGAACGACGACCTCGTCAGCACCGACTGGAACACCGCGTTCAAAGAGCTCTACGACCTTCTCAACTGGAAGGACGACGCGGACAACGGGCTGCTGAAGAGCGGCGACGTGGTGCTGGTGGGCCCGGGCATCTATCAGACCTACGACAAGACCGACACCTCGGCCCAGGAGTTCAAGGACTACTTCGGCGAAGACACGACCGCGCAGGAGGTGTCGTTCAACCTGCCCGCCAACGTCAGCTTCTACGGCAGCGTCCACAACATCCAGCGCAACAAGGAGGTAACCGACGCCAACTGGACGGGCCACCTGGGCAACCGCGACTACGTGAACAACGCCAGCATCCTGACCGGCTACATTGGCACCGCGGCCGGGCGTTCCGCGTATTCGCACCACGTGGTGACCGGCGCGCAGGGCGTCATCCTGGACGGCTTCACCATCCAGGAAGGCCGCGCCACCGGCTACGACGCCGAAAAGCCCGCACAGCAGGTCGGCGGCGGCCTGTACGCCGAATCACTCGGCGCGACGAACCTGACCTACTGGACCGACCTGGACGAACTGAACGGCGACACCATCAACGCCGGCATGTACATCCGCAACACCGTCTTCCGCAACAACTACGCGGCCATCAGCGGCGGCGGCGCGGCGGTGAACAACAGCAACCTCTTCTTCGACCACTGCCTCTTCTACAACAACGGCGCCGGTGAGGAAGGCGGCGCGCTCCACAACAGCGGCGACGACAACTACGTGCGGGTGCGCAACTCCTGGTTCGGCCTGCACGACAGCAAGACCGACGGCGACATCTTCTACTACGACCGCGACGACGGCGCCTACCGCGGCTACAGCCAGAACGACGACGGCCACTACATCGGCAACTGGACCGGCAGCTATGACGTACAGGGCGCGGCCGACCCCACGCCCGGCCAATCGGTCCAGGAACTGATCGGAGCCGGCGGGGTGGGCGGCTTCCAGTACGACATCCTCGGCCTCAATGATGCCGATTTGACCGAGGAGCACGGAACCAAGATGGACATCGGCGTCCGGCCCGGCGACCAGGGCGAGGGCGGCGCCATCTATAACAGCGGCGGGCAGATCTGGTTCACCGACAACACCTTCAACGCCAACGTGGCGTTGAAGGGCGGCGCCATCTACAACAGCAGCCTCGACCACGGCAACTTCGACGACGAGATCGCCGTCATCGAGGACAGCACCTTCCAGTACAACTGGGCCACCAACCACGGCGGCGCGGTGTACAACTACGGCGGCAGCACCGACGTGCGCCTGACCTCGAACCTCTTCCTCAACAACGTGGCCGACGGCATGGAGACCGACGTCGACGGCGACGGCCAGGTGGACCCGTTCGAGGACGTGGACCGCAGCGGCGCCTACACCGATGCCTACGGCTTCGACGCGGGCGACCCGGTGGGCGACGGCGGCGCGGTCTTCAACAACCAGGGCGCCAGCCCCCACTTCGTCAGCAACATCTTCGACCAGAACCGCGCCGACCAGCAGGGCGGCGGCATGTACAGCATGGACAACGCCAACCCGCTGATGGTGAACGCGGTCTTCTCGCGCAACACGGCGGTCAACGGCGGCGGCGTCTACCACTTCAACGGCGCGGACGCCCGCTACATCAACGCCACCTTCAACAACAACAACGCCACCGGCGACGGCGGCGCGGTCTACAGCAACGGGGCCACCCCCGTCATCCGCAACAGCATCGTCTACGGCAACAACGCCGCCGGCGCGAACGACGAGATCTTCGGCGGCGCCACGGTGAGCTACAGCACCGTCCGCGGCGGCCACGCCGGCGCCGGCAACCTGGCGGTCAACCCCCGCTTCCTCGGCGACCGCGAGGACAGCGTGCCGAACGACGGCTTTGTCGACGACCCCGCCGGCGGCGACGGCAAGTGGTTCACCTACGACGACGGGCTGCGCCTGCGCGGCGACGACGCCACCGGCACCACCTACAACCCCCTCATCGACGCCGGCAACAACGGCGACCTGCCGGACGACACCAACGAGATCGACGGCGACGGCGTCACCGACGAGACGCTGCCGCTGGACCTGATCGGCGTCCTGCGCACCTACGACGGCGACAAGGACGGGAACGAAACGGTCGACATGGGGGCCTACGAGAAGCTGAGCATCCTCTACGTCGACAAGGAAGCGACCGGCGACGACGACGGGCGCAACTGGCAGCACGCGTTCCCCGAACTGCGCAGCGCACTGGGCTACCTGGTCTCGACCTTCGGCGATGCGTTCCAGCCCTACGACGAGATCTGGGTGGCCGGCTACGACTACCCGGGCGGCGAAGCGTCCTACACCTACACCCCGGCCGCCGCGCCGGACCCGAACAACCCGGACGACCAGGCGCGCTACGAGACCTTCGAGATGGTGAACGGGGTCTACCTCTACGGCGGCTTCAGCGCCGAGGACTACGACTTCGAGCTCCGCGATGCGGAGCGCTACCGCACCATCCTCTCCGGCGACCTGAACGGCGACGACACCCCGAGCTGGGGCAACCGGAGCGAGAACAGCTTCCACGTCGTCATGGCCGACAACATCAGCAACGCCGCCATCGACGGCTTCATCATCACCGGCGGCAACGCCGGCCTGAAGGACGGCGTGCCCATCCTCAACGGCGACGAGGACATCCAGCGCGGCGGCGGCCTCTTCATCCGCGAGACGAGCAACTTCGACATCAACGACGTCACCTTCATCGACAACCGCGCCCTCATCGGCGGCGCCATCTACATCGAGCACAACAACTTCCTGGACGACTACGCCCTCGACCAGATGGTCGACGACGCCATCTCCGCCTCCCTCGTCCCGGGCGTGGAGAACGCGACCATCACCAACAGCTACTTCGGCGGGAACCGCGCGGAGTGGTGGGGCGGCGGCGTGGCCATCCCGTCGGGCTACGTCTACGTCAACACCGCCACCTTCGCCGGCAACGAAGCGGGCTGGGGCGGCGCGATGACCAACTACTCGGACGAGAACGCCTGGATGAAGCTGGACAACGTGGTCTTCAGCGGCAACCAGGCCGGCACCGGCGGCGCGCTGGAGATCTACGAGACCGATTATCTCTTCGCGGCGCAGCTCCTGAACTGCACGGTGGTCGGGAACAGCGCCACCTGGTCGACGAGCGACGGGCAGTATCCCGACGGCGACCCGAACGACCGCTACTACTACAACGGCGGCGGCATCTTCGTCCACCAGGACGCCTCGATGTGGATCGCCAACAGCATCATCTGGGACAACTGGGCGGTGAACGCCAACGAAGCCGACCCCGAACTCGCCCGCGTCAAGAACAACTTCGGCTACACCGCACGCCCGAACCCCGGCTACGACCCCGAGGTGGACGGCTCGCAGGAGAACCTCTACTTCGACGGCCCGCGCTTCTACAACAACTTCATGCACTACCGGATTCACCACAGCTTCAACCTGAACGTGGTCGACCACGCGGCGGTGGTGATGACGCACAACTACGTCGACGGCGGCCTGGCGGACGGCGCCATCATGGAAGAGGTCGACACCGGCGAGCGGGACCCGGTGGCCATCCCGAACGACGGCAACGTCTACACGAGCGAGTCGAGCTATATGGACGACCCGCTCCTGGTGAGCTGGATCGAGCACGGCCGCTGGTCGGCCGGCAGCACCGCCACCTACGACCCCACCACCGGCATCACCACCGTCACCTTCAACCGCGGCACCGAAGGCAGCCTGATGTACGATACTTCCTGGCCCTACGCGAATTATGCCGCCCCGGACGGCTTCGGCGTGCCGGACCGCCTCAACGGCTTCCAGGACAACCATGTCTGGGACACCGCCGACCCGCTGGCCGACCCGCCCACGGCCGACCAGTTCGCCGGCATGTTCCTGCGGCCCGCGAGCGGGCACTTCGTGGACGCGGACCTCTACAGCAACGACTTCCAGCAGTACTACGTCCTCGGCAACAGCAGCAACCAGCTCTACGTGCTGGGCGACGCCACCTCGCACTTCAACGTGGCGGAATACTTCACCATCAACGACTTCCACCTGGTCGACGGCAGCCCGGCCGTCAACAGCGGCAGCGTCTATGCCGAGCACGCCGACGGCTACTACTACAGCTTCGTCTACATCGAAGAGGGCGCGTTCGACTGGTCGCCCCTCTCGGTCGACACCGTCTCCTTCCAGATGAGCGATCCGGCGGACGTCGACCGCGACCGCGACTTCGACGAGCCGGTGCCCCTGGCCGCCGACGGCAAGCCGCGCTGGGACCTGGACGAGGACGGCAACATCAAGGGCCGCGAGATCCTCAACCTCGGCGCCTACGAGGAAACCCACGAACGTCCGCACCGCAACCCGATCGACATCATCCTCTACGACGCCGACGGCAATGTGATCCGCCGCCACAGCCACACTTCCGCGGGCGAATGGCTGATGGGCTACAACGAGGACGGCGAGCGGAAGACCATCTTCGACGCGGAAGGGCGCGTGGTCACCTTCCAGTACGACGACGAAGGCAAGGTGCAGGACACCTACCTCGACGAGAATGGCGTCGCGCACGACCTCTTCGTGGACGGCAAGGAAGTCGCCCTCTACTACGACGCCAACCGGCTCCAGCGCGCCGGCGTCCATGTCCTCACCGTGGACGAGCACGCCCCGCCGGAGACCTGGCTCGTCCGTGCCGAGGCGCTTCACCCGGACGGCACCGCTACTTACATCCGCATCGGCGATGACATCTCGGTGGGCAACTACAGCGTCGTGCCCGACAACCCGTTCGGCGGCTACACGATGCTGGGCGGGCAGTACATGGTGATGGACGGCGACGGCAACATCATGATGTACGACTTTGAAGACATGGAGTACGACTACGACTACCGGACGATGACGCACCTCTTCAACGGCGGCGGCTACCACGACGGCGGTGGCGGCGGCCAGCTTGCGGACGGGACGCGCACCGGCCTCCACCACGGCGAGATCCAGCTCGTGGCGAAGGACATGGAGGGCTATCTCTTCTGGGAGAGCTTCTTCGTCGAAATCGTCAACGACGTCGACGAGCACACGCCGCACGAGATCCGCATCGACGACGACGACCCCCGCAACGATGTGGACGATCCGTCCACGGCCGTCGACGAGACCACCATCGTCTACGCCGACGAAAACGTGCGCAACGACTGGATCGCCGACTACATGATCAACGACCTGGACACGGAGAACGACCACCCCTACCGCACCGACCCGAACGACTGGTTCTGGACGATGATCGGCCAACCGCTGGACCTCATCGCGGAAGCCGCGCCGACCAGTTGGCACCCCGGCAGCCTCGACCTGTACCTGGACTACTGGGTCTGGGACGGCTCGCCGGACCTGGGGCCGCATCCGCTGGGCGGACCGCGACCGGTGCAGACGGAAGCGGGGCTTCAGATGTTCACGTACGGCGCCCTCGACTATGAGGAGGCCGAGCAGGCCGAGCACCTCCTGCGCCTGCACGCCTGGGACGCCGGCTTCCGCGACCGCACCCTGGGCGACAACGCGATGAACCCCGACGAGTGGATCGGCGACGACTACCACTACGACGGCTACTTCTACATGGACCTTCTCTTCCGGCTCGACGACACCAACGACCGGCCGTACAACATCGGCTTCCGGAACTACGGCTACACCGACGCCGACTTCGACACGACGCTGGAGAAGAACTACTACCTCGCCCAGCCCGGCACCGAGACCCGGATGCCCGAGGACTACGGCGGCTACGCGCCGACCGTCTGGGTGGACGAGAACCGGCCCGGCAACGAGAACGACCCGTACACCATCTTCGGCAGCTTCTTCATGGACGGCAACTGCGACGACGACATGCTCACCAGCGCCGACGACGGCGTGAACGGGCACGACCGCAGCCACCTGGACGCCACGGTGCGCGACGCGCACGAGTTCTGGTTCAAGCTGGACGACGGGACCTACACCAAGGAGTACACCGACGACAACGGCAACGCCATCTTCCGCATCGACGGCGACAACCAGATCCGCCTGGTCGACAACGTCTACCTCGACTTCGAGGAGCGGGACACCTACGTCGTCTGGATCCACGCGGTGGACAATGCCGGCGAGACCGACGACGACCGGCCGTGGGGCGCCACGCCGGGCCGGTACTACGACCTGCCGCTGCTCATCCGCGTCCGCGACCGGAACGACTCGCCCACCCTCGACGACGGCGGCACGCACCGGCTGACCACCATCCACGAGGATGCGGGCGACGACAACGGCGCCGCCACCATCACCAACCCCTACCCCAACGACCCGTGGCCGGGCGACTACTTCGACGACGACGTCTACGGCGGGGTGGACATCTACGGCCTGCCCGTCGGCAGCAACAACCCCGGCGACAGCGTCGGCTACATCCTCGGCATGCAGGACGAACTTTATGCGCCGCCCCTGCCCGACTCGCCCTACGACCGCTGGTCGGTCCGGACCGGGGACGGGGAGAGCGACTGGGTGGCCGACCAGGACACCTGGGCCAGCCAGTACGAAGGCGTGGCCATCCACTCGGTCTCGGTCGGCGACGGGGTGACCACCGGCACCGGCGTCTGGCAGTTCTCCATCGACGACGGCGCGACCTGGACCAACTTCGGCGACGACCTGGCCGACGGGGTGGAGGACAACGCCTGGTACGGCGACACCACCAATTACGTCAGCGAGGACCACGCCCTCCTCTTGCGGGCGACCGACCGCGTGCGCTTCGTGCCGGACACCTACAACGGCTCCCACGACACCAGCGGCGACCTCTTCGACCCCGCACAGGGCGAGCCGACCTTCAGCTTCTACGCGTGGGACCGTTCGGCCTCGGTCTACAACGAAGCCCAACACCTCTGGCTGCCGGGCTACGAGCCGCTCCCCGGCCTCCCGGCCAACGACCCGACCGACCCGGCCACCCTGGCCTCCGGCGACGCGGCGGCGGGCACCTACGCGGACGTGAGCGAATACTTCCGCGCCTACGCCGACCCGGACGACCCGGCGCTGCCGCTGATGGAGAACCTGAGCTACCGCAAGCTGGCTTCGCCCTTCAGCTACCACGGCAACGACGCCACCATCCGCGTCGACAGCCTCAACGACATCCCGACGACGGTGCGCGTGGTGGACGACCACATCCCCGAGGCCACCAACGCCGCGCCGGTGGGTACGCTGCGCACCGACGATCACGACATCGGCGACACCTACACCTTCAACCTCGTCAGCGGCGACAACCACACCTGGTTCGAGATCGACGCCTCGACCGCCGAACTCAAGCTCAAGGACGGCTACGAGCTCGACTACGCCAACTTCCTGGCCGCGCCGCACAGCTTCAACCTGGTGGTGACCGCCACCGACCAAAGCGGCGTCACCACGCCGAACGTCACGCTGGAGATTTTTGTCGACGAGATCAACGAAGACTGGGACTTCGACAGCCTCGCCCTCCTCGGCGACACCGTGGCGGAGCACAGCGCCCTCGGCGCCATCATCGGCACCTTCAGCGCCAGCGACCCGACCGACCTGCTGGACGGCGTGAACGAACTCTTCCGCTACTACATCGTGGGCGACCCGACCGGCGGCGCCTTCGGCATCAGCAACATCGGCCCGAACCAGTGGGCGCTCTCGGTGGCGGACTCGGATCTTCTCAACTACGAGAACCCGGACCACCACACCTGGGGGGACACCACCTACACGATCTCGGTGGTGGCCATCGACCGCGACGGGGCGGGCATCAGCAACCCGACGCCCCGCACCTTCGACATCTCGGTCACCGACATCAACGAGGCCCCGACCGCCATCACGCTCAACCCGCTGGCCACGAAGGACGGCCTGCCCGGCATCGAGGAGTACAACAGCACGGGCCTCTCGGCCGGAGGTTCCAACAGCGGCGACGTGGTCGGCACGCTTACCTTCGCCGACCCGGACATCTACGCGCACGAACTGGCCGCCACGGCGAACTTTGCGCAAGGCGCCTTCACCATGCTGGACACCGCCGACGGCCGCTTCGGCGTCGTCAACAACGGCGGGACCTGGGAGCTGCGGGTGAGCAACGCGACGCTGCTCGACCGCGAGACCGACTACTCGCACCTCATCGACCTGCAGGTTGCCGACCAGAACGGCCTGGGCCTGACCACGAACCAGGGCTTCGAAATCGCCCTCATCCCCGTGAACGAGTACGCCCCGACCGCCTTCAACATCACCAACCGGCAGATCCGCGAAGAGGTGGCCGGCGCCACCGTCGGCACGGTGACGGTGATCGACCGCGACGTCGAGGACCCGCACACCTTCACCAGCAACCACCTCGACTTCTTCGAGTGGGTCACCACGGGCGACGACTCGGCCATCCTGAAGCTGCAGGACGGCATCGCGCTCGACTTCGAGACCGACCCGAACCCCTTCTCGCTCAACGTCACCATCACCGACAGCGGCCTGGTGAGCTTCACCAGCATCCTCGACATCACCGTCCTCGACTACGACGAGGCGGCGGGCGTGCGCTTCGAGGCGCCCCTCACCGTGAGCGAACCGTCCCTCCTGACGCCGGAGCAACTGGCCGAGCGGATGATCGACGAGATTCCGTGGAATGCGCTCGAACCGCAGGCCGCCACCCCGCTCGGGGCCGACTTCCTGATGGACCAGGACGCCGAGGGCTATGTCCCGCAGGCGCCGAGCCTGGCCGACTTCGAGCAGTTCGGCACGCCGGAAGCCCTCGCGGAGACCGGCATCGACCTGGCCACCATCATCGATGTCTACGGCGACCTCCGGGATGCGCTCACCACTTACGACGCCTCCCCGGCGCTGGAGACCACGTTCCAGTC
>CAZKKD010000059.1:0-14240 GCA_964553265.1 uncultured Planctomycetales bacterium
ACCCGATGCTCGATGTCGTCGAGGTGATCAACTGCCTCCTGGATGAACGAGGTGACGACATCGAGGTCTTCGAGCGGCACCTCGTGCGGCTCGGCGTCACTCACCGCCTCAGACGGGGCGGCAGGTGCTTCCGGCGCGTCCGCTGCGACCGGGGCCGCGAGAGCGGCGACCCAAACCGGCCGCCACTCCTCGACTACAGCCGCGTCGCCGCCTCGAACCAACGCTCGGAACCGGTCAGCAAACTCTTCGGCCGCCGTGCGGGCCGATTGCTCGGCATCCGGGTCGTCGGCGACGGCGCCGCGCGCACAACCGGCCGCGGCGAGGTTCTGATCCGCGTCCGCGGGGTGAACAAGGAGTTTCACCTTCGCAACATGACCGTCTATGCCCTGAAGGACATCGACCTCGACATCTACAAGAGCGAGTACCTCTCCATCATGGGCCCGTCCGGGTCGGGCAAGAGCACGCTGTTCAACATGATCGGCGCGCTCGACAAACCCACCGGCGGCGACATCGAGGTCGCGGGCGTGCACCTGACCGAGCTCTCCAGCCGCCAGTTGGCGCATTTCCGGGGCAACCACATCGGGTACGTCTTCCAGAGCTACAACCTCCTGCCGGCCTACGACGCACTCACCAACGTCGCGATGCCGCTCCACTTCTGCGGGTGGACGACCGAACAGGCGATGGAGCGGTCCGCCGAGGTGCTGACGCGCGTCGGGCTGGGCGAGCGGCTGACGCACCGCCCGGACGAGCTGTCCGGCGGGCAGCAGCAACGCGTCGCCATCGCCCGGGCGCTGGCCAACAACCCCAGCATCATCCTGGCGGACGAGCCGACCGCCAACCTCGACCTCGTCACCGGTGGGGAGATCATCCAGCTCCTCTCCGACCTGACCGACGAGTTCGGCGTTACGGTCATCACCGCGACGCACGACCACAAGATGCTCGCCACCTCCGACCGGATCCTCTGGATCAAGGACGGCGCCGTGGACCGCATCGAGAAGCGCGAAGACCTGGACATCCGCGTCGGCACCATCGAGTAAACGCAGTCGACGGAACCGCATGCGACACCCAGACGGGGCGCCGGGCCATTCCGGCGTCCCGTTTTCTGATCACCCTCCGGCGGGCCAGTCGGAGGGCAGGGGGGATCGAAGTGCCGGCGGCGTGCGCTAAGCCCCATACGGTTCAGGTACGCGTCTCGTCTTGGGCCCCGCCACCGCCCCTGAGAGAGGGTGAGGGGGAGTGAAATCCTGCACAATCCCCTCGTCCCGGCCTTCTCCCGGAGGGAGAGGGAGAATTTCGCCCGTCCACTTTGTACATCTGCCTGCGAGGTGCTGTCCTAAGAACTTTGCTTGTCCAGCGACGATCGGCAGAACCGTTTCGTCCGTCGGTCTGCTACCGCCAGAAGTGCAGTGTACGAAAAAACCACGCCGCGGTCAGCCATGCAGGCCAACCGCGGCGCGAAAACGCATCTGCTTCGAAGCCGGTGCGCATGCCGCCTATTCGGCGGCCGGGGCCAGCGTCAGCAGCGCGTCAATGCCGGCCTGCAACCCTTCGGCGTCGGTCGCACCGATGTGAATCACGTTCTTCTCCAGCTCAAACGGGCTCCAGGCGAACTGCACCAGCGCCTTGCCCGCTCCGGGATAGACCGGATCCGCGGTCTGCGGCAGAAGCTCGCTGGCCTGGAGCGCAGCCGCCAGCGTTCCGTCCCGGCTGCCGCCGAGGAGGACGAGATGCTCGTCGCACTGGTAGGCTTCGGGAAGCTGGGGGACCAGCACGACCGCGCCGACGTAGCTCCGCAGCGCGGTCCACGGACGCCGCCACTTCGCGCGCTCCTCTTCCGTCGCCTTGCGCTCCTCGGCCCGGCCGTCCAGGACGGTATGGCGACGGCGGTGGTCGACCAGGATCTGGCATCCGGGTTCGTAAAATTTCCACTTGCCGCCCATGTGCGACCAGCCCTTGCCGACCACGGTCAGGAGGGCGCCCGGCTCGTTCCACTTGCCTTCGAGCGGTTCGCCGTCTGCGGTTTTGACGACGACAGTGCCGTCGGCAGCGGATTCGATGGTGAGTTCCCGCTTGATCTCCTCCTGGAGCTCGTTCCCTTCCTTGTCCTTGTACACCGGCGCCGGCTTCGGTCCGCCGGTGGGCACATAGACCTTGATGTACGGGTCCCAGACGCGGGGATAGGCGGCCTTTTGCCAGACAGACGTCTCTTCTGCGGCCCGGGCGGTGAAACCCCGTGCCGTGAGCGCTTCGACGAGCGCTTCGGCCGCAGCCTTCGTCGCGTCATTGCCGTACGGGACCACCAGGTTCGGCCGCTGGCCCAGGAACGCTCGGATGGCGGCTTCGTCAAAGGTCCGCGCTGCCGCCGCCAGCGGTTCTGCGGTTGCTGCTGCTGGCGTGAAGGCGGCCTTCGCTTCTGCCGCAAACCCACCGGGGAGACTCTTGATCGCGAGGGTGTACTCGCCGGCATGCGCATTGGTCCCGACCGGGAGGTCGGCCTTCCAGGTGCCGTCCGTCCCCGTGGCGCGGTACAGATGGAGCAGAACCGCGCCGTCCGGACCGGCGAAGGTCACCTCCAGCGGCCAGGGCATCTTCACGCCCTGGAGAGTCACCTCCGCCTGGAACACGCCGCCGTCCTGCTGGAGGCGGATGGCAAGTCCTTCCGGCGCGCGGGGCGCGACGAAGTAGAGCTTCATCTCGCCGGGCTCGAACGCGGCTTCGACAGGCTGGGCGGGGTCGATGGCCTTGCTCGTCTTCCAGTCGTTCCCTTCCACCGAGTAGGCCACCGCACCGTCCGGCAGGTCCTGGAGCGTAAACGTGGCCTCGTAGGGGGCGTAGTTGTAGATCCAGTGCGCCTGGTCGTCCGGGATCTCCGGCAGCACCTGGTGCGCGTTCAGGACCATGTAGACGAAGCCTTCGCCGCCCTGGTGACGGGCAAAGCCGAGCCAGTCGCCGTCGTACGCGGCGATGGGTTCGGCCGGGGTTTCGGCCATCGTCTTTTTGAGAGGGTGCGAGGCAGCGCGAGGATAGGTGTCGCGATGGTAGTTCGTGTCGAAGTAGGAGCTCTTTTTCACGGTCCCGTGCTTCGGGGGATCGTACTTGCCGAAGCTGGCCGGGAAGCTCTTGCGGTAGCCGATGTCGGAGAGCCCGGTCTCGCAGACGACGGCGCCGGGCAGGTCGATCGAGGTCTTCTTGTCGACAACGAGGGTGCCGCCCGCATCGGCGAAGGCCTGGATGCCCTGCCGGACGGCCTCGGGGAGGGGATAGGTCTGCGCGGGAACCACCAGAACCTTGTAGCGTTCCAGAATGCCGCGCGGGACCAGGTCCTCGTGGATGATCTGGGCATTGTACCCGGCACGGACCAGGCCGTGATGGGTATCCATCACCTCGCCCTTGTAGTTGGTGCCGACGCTGTAGAGGTTAACGTCGAGCTCCTTCTGGGTCTCGCCGTCAATCTCCGGCAGGTCGGCGACCATCAGTTTCACCTGTTCGCCGGACTGCTTCTTGGCTTCGCGGGCGGTAATGTCCTTGCAGCGCATGGCGAGCTCGGTGAAGCTCCAGAGGACGGCGACGTCGTGACCGGTCACCTCCATGTTGTGCAGGGCCGGACCGATCCGGGCTTTCGGTTCGTTCACCTCCGCCAGGGCCTCTTCGGTCATCGGTCGCCAGTTGAGCCACCAGTTGCTGTCCATGCCGCCGGCGACGAGGGCGTTCAGCATCAGGTGATAGGAAAACTTCGTCTGGGGCAGGGGGACGCGCTTTCCGTAAAGCTGTCCGTTCATCGCATGAGCGACCTTGCTGGTCGGGTCGTGCGACTTTTCGACGTAAAGGCCGCTGATCACCCCGAGCTTGCCGATGTGGAAGTCGGCAAAGACATGCGTCGTCGGGATGTCGTTCATCTCCTGGTTCATGGCATCGGTGCCGTCGCCTGCGGCGTGGGGGGCGTAGACGTCGGTCGCGAAGACAGCATCCGGCCATACGGTTTGAATGTCTTCCTTCGCCCAGATGAAGTTTTCCTTCATGATCTTGCGGCGGACATCCATGTACTTCAGCCAGTCGGCGTCCGGGCGGCTGCCGGGGTCGTTGGTGTATTCCCAGCCACGCTCGCCATACCATTCCGCTTCATTCCAGAGCGGGACCCCGCTGGCCCAGCCGCCGGCGGGGGTCTTGCCCCAGGGGAGGCCGGGCTCGTCGATGCAGCCGATGCTGATGAAGTTCTCCTTGTAGCGGCGCAGCCGCTGCGCGACATGCAGGTTGAACATGCGCATCATCTTCACCATGTCCGGCGTGGCCCAACTCTTGCTGGCGCCCCAGGGCTTGTGGAGCACATAACCGGTCCAGTACATGTAGATGAGGTCCGGCATGTTGTCCTTGAAGCTCTTTTCGTAGTGTCCGAACATGCGGGACTTGCGATTGCGGACATCGATCATGGGACCTTCGCCGTGCGGAAGTCCGAAACTGAAAGCGTTGGAGACGTTAAACGTGCCGCCCGCCTTCCGGCCCGGACCGGTCTGACCCACATTGAGGGTTGTATCGGGAAGGCCGTGGCGAACAGAGATCGAAGCGCGCTTTTCGCCGTCGACATGGATGTCGTAGTCACCACTGGCCAGGCTGTGCGGCGGCAGGAGCAGCGTCACCGTGGAGCCGTCGCCGGTCACCTGCAGTTGCACGGGCGTTAGCGTCCCCGCGGCGTCCCGGAGTTCGATCGTGGCGTTCTGGTCCTTCTCAAGACCGGCCACCGCCAGTTCGATGCGCTCCCGGCTGTAGAATGCGCCGCGGTTTTGCGGCAGGATCAGATCGGCAGAGAACGCGGTCAAGGTCCAGCTCATCAACATCGTTCCCAGCACCAGCATGGGGCAGTAGCGCATTCCATATCTCCTTCTCCAGGGCCGACAAAGGGGCATTCCAGATACCCGGGGATTGTGCTCATTCATCTGGATACGCGTAGATGCACCATGAAAAAGTACAGCAATTCCAAAAATGGGTTAGCATTTTCTGGCAGAACAGACCTTTCCCGCATGGTTCGAACTTCGCTGAGTGACCGGAAAATCAGGATGCGGGTGCGGCAGGTCCGGTTGAGTCGCGGACAATGAGTTCCGGCAACACCAGCGTAGTGGTCTCTTCGCGGGGCAACGCAGCGGTGGGCGCCTTCAACAGGTCGACGGCGGCCAGGGCGGCGGGCTGGGCGCCCATGGTGACGGTGGTCAAGGTCGGTGTGCACTCGCGGCTCCAGGGGGTGTCGTGCCGGCCAACGATGGAAACGTCCTCAGGAACCCGGAGCCCGTGGCGGTGCAGGGCATTCACCACCATGACCCCGATATTGTCGTTGATGAGCCAGAATGCCGTAACCCCTTCCTTTCGAACCAGTTCTGCGGATCTTTTCTCCGGGCCGTCCGACAGCCAGAAAAGATGGCACTCCGCGCCGGCAACTTCCAGCAGATGACGTGCATGGGTAGCGCTTTCGTTGACCCAGTTGCCGCGTTCTTCGGCCCACATGCCCCCGAGCACACCGACTTTCCGGTGGCCGAGCTCAAGGAGGTGCGTTACGACCAGGCGCGCTGCCTCGCGGTGGTCGAGGCTGAGGATACGATAGCCGGGCAGGGAAGGGTGGTTCTGCAGCGTGAATACCAGGCGCATCGGCAGTGAATCGACGAGTTGGCGCGCCTTTTCGTCCTTCAGCGGGAGCCAGTCCGGCTCGAGCGCCACCAGGGACAGACTGGCGCGTTCCCGGTCGTAGATGCGGCGGATGTGCTCGGCCATGAGGACGGGATCCTGGGCACTCGGTACGATATCGACGTCGAACCCTTCTTCCGTAAGTGCATGATAAAAAGGCTCTTGCAAAAGAAGATTCGTATGCGCATCCGGCGCCAGCGTCAGGCAGACCCGGCCGAGGCCCGGTTCCTTCATGACCACGGTTCCGCGGCGTTGAATGCGATTGACGACGCCCTGCTGCGCCAGGTCGGTCAGGGCGCGGCGGACCGTTCCCTCGCTGCAGCCCTGCGCCGCGGCAATCTCCTCGATCGGTGGCAGAACGCTGCCGATGGGGTAGGTGCCGGCCCGGATCCCGTTGCGGACGTGGCGCTTGACTTGCTCGAAGAGGGGCATTTCGCTGGCCATCGTAAGGAGCTCGCTCAACAGGAGTGACGAAAAATGCAATCGAACCGGTTAATTGATCACATTATATCTGTCTTGACGGCCAAAGCAAGCCGGAAGCGGAGAATTCTGTCAGTCGATCATGGCCAGGTTGTCCACGTCGCCTCGCGAATCGCTTTCAGAACAACCTTGCATAACTCCAGGGATATCCGTACTATGAAGCCGTCTGAGGGATTGGGTTTCCGGACAGATGCCGTCTCGCCGGGACCTTTGAATGCGCCCGCCACACACAACCGCTCCCCGGAGGCCGGTCCGAGCGGGCGCAGCGTGCATCGCGACGTGAAAATTGTTTCAGATTTCCGCCGAAACCCGCGAACCTTCCTGCGGGGGACGCGTTCAACGATATGGCGGGCCTTCTTCTCCGGCGGATCCGGGGGAGTGGCGCCCGCGAGGTCCAGCGGGCGGCCGACACGGCCCGACGGACCGAATCCAGTCTCTTTTGCGTTGCATTCGATAGCAATCGTTCGGGGAGAAGCAGACCATGGCGTACGCGGACGAAGAAGTTCTGGATCAGGACGAAATGGATCTCGACGGGGAAGAGTTGCCCCCGGAAGAGGACGAGTACGATGACAGTCTTGCCGGTGAAATTCGCCGGCAGCTGAAATCGGCTCCGTGGTACCTCACCAGCGCGGCCATCCACATGGTGGCGCTGCTCCTCTTGATGCTCATCCCCACCATGCCTCCGGAACGCCAGCGCGAATCCATCGTCCTGACGACGGAAGTGCTTGACGAGCCCGAGGAAGAGGAAGAGAAGGAAGAGGAGCCCGAGCCTGAGCCTGAAGAGGACCCCCTCGAAGCGGTGATGGAGGAAACCGACGTGGTGGCTCCGCCGACCGAGGTCGTCACCGAGACGGAGGTCGACACGCAGGTCCAGATTGACACCGAAATCGAAGAGGTCGTGGTCGATGAGGTCGTCGGTGACCCCAGCGAAGAGGAGGTGGCCGACGCCAGCGAGGATGCGGCGCCGAACCTGATGGGCGTTCAGGGCAGCGCGTTCTCCAACAAGGCAGGTCTGTCGGCCGGCTTCCGCGGCGGCTTCGGCAAAATCGGGCGCGGCATCCGCGGCATGGTGCGCGGCGGCGGCGGCGGCGGCGGCAAGGGCCTCTGCCTGGTGTGGCTGCTGGACCAGTCGGGCAGCATGAAGGACGACCAGGAAGCCGTGGCCGCGCAGGCGCGTGACATCCAGGAGCTGCTGACCGACGGCGGCCGGAAGAAGATGTTCAGCGCCGTGGTGAGCTATGGGGCGACCTGGCAGGTGACCCAGCCGCTCACCAAGGAGTCGAGCCGAATCACCGACGCCATTCTCAACGTGCAGATCGACAAATCCGGTACCGAGAACACCTGCCACGCGATCAGCTATATCTGCCAGGACATCATGGCGCAGAAGCGTGGCTGGACGAAGATTATCGTGCTTCTCAGTGACGAGAGCTCCAGCGACGACACCGCCCAGTTCAGCGGCGACAACCACGAGAACTCGTTCAGCGTGGGGGGGCGAGACCGCCGCCTCCCGATGCTGGAAGTCGCGCTGAAGTCGCTCGTGGAGACGAAGACGCGCCTCTTTGTCATCGGCAAGGAGTCGCCCTTCCAGTCGACCTTCGTTCGCGAGCCGTACGTCGACGAGACCGGCCATCGGTGGCTGCTGGATGCCAAACGCGGACCGGAGTCGCCCATGATCGAGGTGCCGATCATCAACTCCACGCTCTCCGGCAGCGATGGGCACAACCGCAACGCATTTACCGGCGAGATCAAGGCCGGCTTCGGCGTGTACGACCTGGCCTATCTGGCCGGCGGCAGCCGGGGGGCGTACTTCATCCTCGACGAGTCGGCCGGCGCACGCCGCCCGATGAGCCGCTCGGAACGGATGCGCAATCCGTTTGTCATCGACTGGGAGATCATGGACCTGTACAAGCCGGACGTGGTGAGCCGGTTCCAGTACAAGGAGGTCCTCTTCAAGCAGGGCAAGCAGGGACGGAAGATATGGCAGCTCAACGACTTCTTCCGCTCGACCGGCAACATTCAGCGGCGTTCCCGCTGTGCGCCGAACCCGAACGCGGTAGCGGGTAACGCGAACATGCTGTCCCGCCGCCAGGGGCTCCTGTTGAAACTGGTGGAGGTTATCGGCGACGCGCGCGCGACCGACGAAGAGGTCTTCGCCGCCGAAAACAAGCGACAGATGGCCAACATCGATCTCTACTACGCGGTGCTTCTGGCCGACCAGATGATCACCGACGCCTGGCTCGGGGCGTACCAGAGCTACAACGGACCGTGGGGGGAAGAACTCGAGCCGGGCTGGGGCCACCACCTGCAGGTCCACGCAAAGCCCAACGCTTCCCTCAGCGAAGAGGAACGGATCCTCTTCCAGGACCGGATGCGGCAGTTCACGAAGGCGTGCAACGAGGTGATCCGCCGCCATCCCAACACGACGTGGGCCCAGTGCGCCAACTGGATGCAGGGCGGACCGGCGCGGTACGGGCGCCCGCACGAGCTGCGGTACCACAAGTACAAACACGGCAAGGGCCGCCCGCGGCCGCGCATGTAACAGCATGCGCAGCGCGACCGTGCCCCCGACAGTCCCGGGTGAAAACCCGGCCGCATAAAGAGTACAGACGCTGCCCCGAGTCATACGGCTTCGGGGCAGCGTGTTTTGCGGCAGGGCTGATGCCCGCGCGGAGGCCCTTCTACTGTCAGGACGGATCATAACGTCTTGCGCAGACGGCTTTAGCTTTCGAGTCCCTTGCCGCCATTTCCCTTGCTTCGATGCCGGATTCCCGTAAAATGCGGAACTGAATCCGGACTTGAGGCCAGCCCTCTGAGGCGCCCTGCAGGCGAAGCCCGCAACGGTTCTGAAGACGCGGGGCCGGGCGGATGTGACAGACATCAGTTTTCACCCGAAGGCTCAAAGAACGAGAGGGGCGATGATGATGCGGGGGACGCGAGCGCCGTTCTTGTGCATGCTGGTGGCGGCCGTGCTGGCCGCGGGGTGCGATTGGCGACAGACGGCCACGGCGCCGTTCCGAAAGACCCGGGACGTCATCAGCAGCACCGGGCGCGGAATCGGCCGGATGGGCCAGCGGATCACCGGCGGAGAGGAACGCGGCGGCAACGTCCTGGACCAATATGCCTTTGTCGTCGAGATTGCCGGCCGCCGTCGAACCGAAGGCCGGACCGTATTGCGCCACACCACATTCCGGGGCCTGGACGCCGTCGAGACGGTGACCGAGCAGGAAACCACGGTCAGGCGCGACGACCGGGAGTACACCCGCCAGGTGGACCGCCGCGAGCTGGTGGGCCCGCACGGCGAGGCCCTCCGCCTCTACGAAGTGACCACCGAAGGTGGCGTCGAATCCGAGCTCATGGTGTCGGTGGAAGGACAGGTCGCGCGCTTCGAGACCCGCGACGGGGCCGAGTCGCAGCCGCAGACCATGGAACTGAACGTCCCGGCCGGCATCATCTTCGACCTGGATGCGTTCTGGCTCTCGCAGCAGGACCTCCGTCCGGGGGCGACCTTCGAAGCCGAGACCCTCAGCGTGAAGCGCCGCCGCGTCGTGCGGCAGAGCGCCACGGTGCTGCGCCTCACGCAGGTCAGCTTTCAGGACGATTCGGCGCCGGCGTGGGTGATTCGGATCGAAAGCGAAGCGACGCCCGAGGTGCCGGTGACCCTGACCATGACGCGCGACGGCCGGCTGATTCGGATGGACGCCGGCGCGGCGGCCTTCCGGGTCGTCTCGCGCACAACCGAGCCTGCCGGCCCCGTCGAGATGGACGAGGTCGTCACCGCGGTCCCGATGGACCGGCCGCTCCCGGCCTGGGATGCATACGATGGCATGGTGCTGCGGGCGGAGCCGGCGGACGTCTGGGCCGAGCACATCAGCGAGAGCGAATACTGCCAGGGCCAACGGACCGAGGGGGGGCTGCTGCTCAACCTCAGCCGCTTCATGCCGCAAGTGCCGAGCTCGGTGCCGTTCCCCCCGGAGAACATACCGGCCGACCTGCAGACGTACCTGGAATCGGAAGCCACCATTACGCCCGAGAACGAGACGATCCGCCGCATCGCCCAACGGGTGACCGCCAAGGAGAGCGATGCGCTGCAGGCGGTCGCTTATCTCGCGGGCTGGGTGCATGTGAAGGTGAAGTGGAACGCGAAGGGGCGCATGAACACCGCGCCCGTCGAAACGGTCAGCCGCCAGCGCGGCGACTGCAGCGAACACGCCGACCTCTTCGCCAGCCTGGCGCGCGCGGTGGGCATTCCCACGCGGCATTGCCTGGGCCTCCTCGTCCGCGACGGCGAGGGGCGCTACCACAACTGGGTCGAAGCCTATGTCGGCGGAAAGTGGGTCCCGGTCGACACGACCGTCAACCGCGTGGGCCTGCCGGCGGGCTACATCCTCACCGCGCGCGAGTCGGCCGACACGGGGGAACTGGTGGACAAGCTGCCGTGGGCGATGCGCCAGCACAAGCTGGGCCTCTCCGTGGAGGAGCTGCAGAAAGCCGGGTATACGATCTATCCCGACAAGCCACGTACGCATGTCGCGGTCCGGGAAAACTGGCTCGCCAACCTGTACTGGGGCTTCTCGCTGGTCAAGCCGCCGGCCTGGGTGGGCCGCATGACGCTGGACGGGATCGAGATCACCTCGCCCGACGGCAAGGCCGAAGACGAAGGCTTTGTCTTCGGAACCGCCTCCGTCAAGGCCAACGCAAGCAAGGCCGAGTACAAGGCAACCGAAGGCGAGATCGCGAGCCTCACCGAAGCGCTGGATCGGAACATGACCGCCTTCCGGCGCAAGGAAGCCACTATTCTCAACACGCGGCATGGCCGGATGCTGTTCGTCGATTACACCTGCCGCGTAGAGGATCGCACGATGCGCTGCCGGCAGTACATTATTCCACGCATGGGGCGCTCGTACCGCGTCAGTTGCTGGGCGCCGAAAGAGTCGTTTGAAGGGTACATCCCCACCTTCCGCGAAGTGCTGGACAGCATGCAATTCTGACAACGGGGACGTATGCGCGGCGAGGTAGGTCAGCGGCTCGGCTCTTTCCGCGGTCGACAACGGGACAAGCATGACGAAAGAGAAACATGCCGGTGAACCGGCACGCGGAACGAAGACAGTGAAACCGGAAGACTCCAGCTTCAGCGACCTGGGCCTGAGCCACAAGGCCGTCAGTGCCGTCGAACGGGCGGGATTCGAAAGCCCGTCGGAGATTCAGCGCGAGTTCATCCCCGCGGCCCTGACCGGGCGGGACTGCATCGGTCGCGCCCGCACCGGCA
This sequence comes from uncultured Planctomycetales bacterium, assembly GCA_964553265.1. GTDB lineage: Bacteria > Planctomycetota > SZUA-567 > SZUA-567 > JAFGNG01 > CAZKKD01. The sequence goes on from CAZKKD010000059.1 coordinate 11,417, forward strand.
CCGGAAAGACGGCGGCGTTTCTCCTGCCCATTTTCGAACGGGTCTATGCCGGCGAGTCGGAGCATGCGCTGATCCTGGCGCCCACGCGCGAGCTGGCCAAGCAGATCTGCGCCGAGTCGGATACCCTCTCCGGCAAGTACCCCCCGACGGCCGTTCCGGTCTACGGCGGCCAGCCGATGAAGCAGCAGATCCAGCGCCTCAAGAACAACCCGGAAATCGTCGTGGCCACGCCCGGTCGGGTCATCGACCACGGCAAGCGCGGCACCATCGCGTTCCACCGGTTCCACACCATCGTTCTGGATGAAGTCGATCGCATGTTCGACATGGGGTTCCGGAAGGACATCCGGTACATCCTCGACCGCTGCACCAACCGGCGGCAGACGCTCTTCCTCTCCGCGACCTTGCCGGACAGCATCATGCGGCTCGCCGAACGCTACACCAGCGATCCGGTGCGGATCAACGCTCTCGATGAGGGCAAGCCCGCCGTCGCACTGCTGGAGCAGCGCTACTTTGCCATCTCCGAAGAGCAGAAGCTGCCGCTGCTGCTGGCGCTGCTCGAGCGGGAGGACCCGACCCTGGCGCTCGTTTTCACCCGCACCAAGCACGGCGCCGACCGGTTGGCGGGAAAGCTGACCCAAAAGGGCCTCAACGTATGCCAGATGCACGGCGACATGCCGCAGAACAAGCGCGAAGCGGCGCTGGCCGCGTTCCGCGACCGCAAGGTGCAGATCCTGGTCGCGACGGATGTGGTGGGGCGGGGGATTGACGTGGCCGGGGTCTCGCACGTCATCAACTTCGACATCCCGCAGAATCCCGAGGACTACCTCCACCGCACGGGCCGATCGGCCCGGATGAACACCGAAGGCATGGCCATCACCTTCGTCACGCCGGAGGAGGGGAAGGATCTGACCGCCATCGAGATGCTCTGCAACACCCTCATCGAGAAGGACGAGATCGAAGGCGTCGACACCGGCATCCGCAAGCGCGACCGGAAGAAGCGTCGCTGACCCGCCGCGAAGCGCCGGCTGCGGCGCTTCGCGCCCGTCTCCCAGTCGTCAGTCCTGTCCGTCCGGATGCAGCAGGCGCTGTATGCCGCCCGCGAGGTAGAGACTGCCCGCGATGCAGACGAGCCCGTCTTCTCCGGCCAGCTCCCGCGCGGCCTGAAAGCCGCTCGCGATGTCGTCCATGGCGAGGACGGAAGCGCCGATGTCGTCCCGGATCGCCACGGCGAGGTCATCGGGGTCCGCGCCGCGGCTGTGCCCGATGGGGACGGTGACGGTCCGGTCGGCCAGGGGGGCGAGAATGCGGAGCATGCCGGCGATGTTCTTGTCGCGCGCGGCGCCGAAGAGGAGAACGATGCGTTCCGGGCGGAACCGCTGGCGGATCGTCTCGGCCAGGGCCCAGGCGCTGGCAGGGTTGTGCGCTCCATCGAGCAGAACCCACGGCCGGTGGCCGACGAGCTCAAGCCGGGCCGGCGCCTGCACGGTGCGCCAGGCGCGATTGATGAGGCCCTCGCTCAACCCGCCGGCGCGCCTGCTTTCGAGGTAGATCTCGGCCAGGCCGATGGCGAGGGCGGCATTGGCCGCCTGGTGGGCGCCCAGGAGCGGAAGGCGGACGCGTCCGTACCGCCCGCGCCAGGTGGACACATGGAGTTCCATCGGGTCTTCCGGCCGGAGCGTGTCCAGGTCGCTCAGTATCTCCACGGACAGCTCGGGCGTGCCTGCCGTACGGTACGGCGCGCCGACGGTCACCGCCCGCTCCCGCAGGACCTCCATGGCCTCGTCGGGCTGGGTGGCGAAGACGGCGGGGGTGTCCTCCTTCAGGATGCCCGCTTTTTCGGCCGCGATGGCCGGGAGTGTATCGCCGAGGACGGCTTCGTGATCCAGGCTCAGGCTCGCGATGGCACAGGCAACCGGGCTGAGAACGTTGGTGGCGTCCAAACGCCCGCCGAGGCCGACCTCGACCACCGCGACGTCGACGCCTTCCCGCTGGAACGCGACAAAGGCCAGCGCCGTCAGCGTCTCGAAGTAGGTGGCCGGGCCGAGCGTGGGATCGGCTGCGACTCCGTCGAGGGCCGGCTGCAGGCAACGGAAGGCATCGCAGAACGTTTCGCGCGAAACCGGGGCCCCGCCGATGACGATCCGCTCCCGCACCGAAACGAGATGGGGCGAGGTGTACAGCCCTACGCGCAGTCCGCAGGCCTGGAGAAGGGCGGCGGTCAGGGTTGCGGTCGAGCCTTTTCCCTTCGTTCCGGCGATGTGCACCGCCCGCCAGTCGTCCTGCGGATTGCCCAGCGCGGCGAGCAGTGCGCTCATCCGCGCGGTGCCGTATGCGGCCGCATCGGTCGGGGGGCGGCGTTCGTAGTTCTGAAATCCGTCGAGGTAGTCCAGCACGTCGCGGTAGGCGCGTGCGACCTCGGAGGACGGCGCCATGTGGGTTGCCTCCTCTCCGTTCCGCCATGCCGCCGGCCCCTCGTCCCGGCGGGGAGGGGATTATTCGTCGGGCGTTGCTTGGGTTTCCGAAGCGAGCTTTCGCGACGCCTTGCTCTTCTCGGCGTCGGCCAGCTTCTCCGCGAACCATGCGTACAGTGCGGGCGGTTCGCCGCTCTCGGGAATGCTCTTGCGCAACTCCATGATGGCGCGTTGCAGCATCTCGTCTTCCTGGGGGTCGACGACGACTTCGATGCCGCGTTCGCTTTCGAGGTAGGTCACCAGTTCCCGGCGGATCTCCGCGCGCAGGTCCTGCGGATGAATGGCGATGCCTGCGTCGACAATCTTCTTCTGCAGGGCTTCGGCGCCCGGGTAGGCCGCGAGATCCTCGTCGT
>CAZKKD010000060.1:0-14240 GCA_964553265.1 uncultured Planctomycetales bacterium
GGGCGACATCGGGCAGGTCGATGCCGACTTTCTCATAGAACGCGGCACGCGCATGGTGGCGATGTACCGCTGGCTCTACCTGCCGGTGCGGCTCCGCTTTTTCGATGCGGCCGAACGCAACCGGCAGTGGTATCTCCTGATGGCCGTCACCGCCGCCGGCATGCTGGCGGAGCGGTCCTTCAGCTTCCTCCACGGCCACCCGGATTACAAGACGCTCGACGCGTTCACCGGCGGCAGCGTCCTGCGGGGCAATCTGCTGCAGGCGATGGAGTTCCGCCGCGTCCTGGGGCGTGTCGCCGCGCGCTGGCCCGGTGCGCGGCGCCTGGTGCGCTTCGGTCTCGAGACCGAGTTTGCCCAGACCCCGCCGGTCGCCCCCGCCGAGGCGCTCCTCCGCGACCTCACCCTCGGCCGGCCCGACGCCCCGCCCGTGGCCGACGCCATCCGGACCGACGCCGACGCCTGCGTCAACGTCTTCGAGACCGCCGACCGCCTCGACGCCGCGCCGTGGCTCGACGACGCCCGGGCCGCCTATCCGGGCCTCGACGCGGTGCCGCTGCGGAGCTTCGCGTTCCTCCCGGACTGGTTCTACCCCGGCGAGGTGAGTGCCCCGCCGACCGAGGCGATGGTGGCGGACCTCAAGGAAGCCGCCGACGAGGCTCGCCGCGAGAGCGACGCCGACGCCGAGGATGCCGACGCCGATGCCCTCGCCGCCGCAGACGAGCACGCCGGCCAAAGCGACGAGGAGGAACGCGACGGCCAGGCCGGCGTGGCCGCGCGCTTCGTCTACGACGAGTGGAGCCAGCCGGACAACGACTACTTCCGCAACCACTGCTTCCTGCGCGAGGAGCGTCCCGACCCCCGCGAGGGCATGGCCCCGCCGCGCGACCTCGGCCCCGAAGCGCGCCAGGTCCGCCGGGCCTTCGAGCGCCTGCGCCCCGACCTCGTCCGGAAGGAGAAGTACCTTTCCGAGGGCGAGATCATCAACCTCGACCTGCTCCAGGACTACCTCGTCCAGCGCAAGCGCGAGCCCTCCCCGCGGATCGTCTTCTACGAAAAGCCGCTCGTCAGCCGCCGCGACCTCGCCGTCACCGTCCTCCTCGACACCAGCGGCAGCACCGGCGAGGCCGCCGGGGGCGAGCCGGTCATCGAGGTCGAGCGCCGGGCGGCGCTGCTCCTGGGGCAGGGGCTCTCGGCGCTCGGGGACCGCTTCGCCGTCAGCGGCTTCAGCACCCACGGCCGCGAGGACTGCGTCTACAGCATCTACAAGGATTTCGACGACCCCTGGGACGACGACGCCCAGCGCCGCCTCTACGCCGCGCGCCCGGCCAACGCCACGCGCATCGGCGTGGCGCTGCGGCACGCCGGCCACCGCCTCGGGCGCATCGAGGCCCGGCAGCGGCTCATCATCCTCATCACCGACGGCAAGCCCATGGACAGCGGCTACGACCCCCACAGCCGCTACGCCCAGTTCGACGTCCGCATGGCCTGCGAGGAGAACGAGCGCATCGGCGTCCACACGGTCGGCATCTCGACCGCGGAGAACTCCGTCGCCGACATGGAGATCATGTTCCCCGGCCGCCGCTTCGCCATCCTGCCGGACATCCGCATGCTGCCGCGGGTCCTGCCGCGGCTGTATCTGCGCATGACCGCCTGATCACGTCGCCGGCCGCAGGCGGAGGACGTTCCAGCTCGCCGGCGGCAGCTCGGCGCGGAGCGTCCCGGCCGTGCAGGTCGCGCCCTCGGCCCGGACCGGGACCACCGTCTCCGGCGCTTCCCGGCTGTTCACCGCCTTCAGGTCGTCGTGCCGCAGCACCGTCCACTCCGCGACCGTCAGCGGGTCGAATCCCCGGAGCGTCGTCTCCAGCCGGAGCGGCGCCTCCAGGTCGCGGTTGAGGAGAAAGAGGACCAGCTCGTCCGCGTCGGGCCGGTGGACGCAGGCGGCCTTGAGGACGGGCACGCCCTCGCGCGTCTTGCAGTCGTACCGCGGACTCTCCACCGCCTGCTGCAGCACCCGCCCCCGGCCGAGCATGCTCGCCTGCCGGAAGGGGTGGAAGATGCTCTGCCGCCAGGCCGGCCCGTCCGGGTCGGCGCGGATGGGGGCGATGACGTTCACGATCTGCGCGATGCAGCCGATCTTCACCCGGTCGCAGTGGTTCAGAAGCGAGACCAGCATCCCCCCCACCGTCAGCGCGTCCTCCGCGGTATAGGCGTCCTCCAGGAGCGGCGGCGCCACCGCCCACGGCTCCGGCTTCGCGTGCTTGTGGCTGTGGTACCAGACGTTCCACTCGTCGAAGGAGAGCATCAGGCGCTTGCGGGTCTTCTGCCGCGCCGCCGCGGCGTCGCAGCAGGCGACCGTCTCCTCGATGGCGGTGTCCATCTCGTCCGGGCAGGCGAGGAAGCGCGGCGTGTCGTCGTCCCCGTTGCCGTAGTAGGCGTGGAGCGAGAGGTAGTCGACGTGTTCCAGCGTGTGCGCGAGCACCTCCAGCTCCCACGCGCCGAAGGTCTGCATGCCGTGGCCGGACGAGCCGCAGACGACCAGCTCGATCTCCGGGTCGGTCCACTTCATCAGCTTCGCGGCCTCGCAGGCGATGCGGCCGTACTCCGTCGCCGTCTTGTGCCCCATCTGCCAGGGGCCGTCCATCTCGTTGCCGAGGCACCAGAGGCGGATGCCGTGCGGGTCGGCGGCGCCGTTGGCGCGGCGCAGGTCCGAGAGCGCGGCGCCGCCCGGGTGGTTGCAGTATTCCACCAGTTTCCGCGCCGCGTCGGGGCCGCGGGTGCCGAGGTTGACCGCCAGCATCGGCTCGGTCCCCGCCTTGCGGCACCAGCGGACGAACTCGTCGGTGCCGAAGCGGTTGGTCTCGGTCGTCTTCCAGGCGGGGTCGAGCCGCCGGGGGCGCTCCGCCGCCGGGCCGACGCCGTCCTCCCAGTCGTACCCGCTCACAAAGTTGCCGCCGGGATAGCGCATCACCGGCATGTCGAGCTCCCGCAGGAGGTCGAGCACGTCGGTCCGGAAGCCGTCCCCGTCCGCGCTCGGGTGGTCGGGGTCGAACATCCCGCCGTAGACGCACCGGCCGAGGTGCTCGGCAAAGCCGCCGAAGAGCCGCGGATCGGTCTCGCCGATCGCAAAGTCCTGGTCGAGAATCATGCGCGCCGTCTGCGTCGTCGTTTCCGCCGCGCGGCGGTTGGGTCCGAAAGTCGCGGGGGGGGCTCCGGCCGTCCGCCGCGGGAAACAGTCTCGCCGGACGAGGCGGTGTGCGCCATGCACATTCTGCTTGCAGTTTTGCCCGATTCGCGCAAACTGAAGCGAAGCCTCAGGGGGAGCATGCCATGCCGGATCCTGCATTTACGGCCATTGGAGTCGATTATCGGCACGAGAGGGACTTCCTGATCGATCGTCCCCACGGCAGCGGCGACCACGTTCTTTTGCACTTTACGACTCCGGTCGTCGTCCACACCGAAACCGGCGCCGTCCCCGCGCCGGCCGGGGCGTGCCTCGTCTATGCCCCGCCGTTCCGGCAGTGGTACCACGGCGACGGGGTGGGACTCGGCAACGACTGGGCCCACTTTGCGGGCCGGGGGACCGTGGCGCTTCTGCGGCGGCTGGCAATCCCGGTCAACCGGGTGCTCCGGCCCGCCGACGCGGGGTTTGTCGCGCCGCTCCTGCGGGAGGCGGAGGGCGAGATCCACCGCGCCGACCGGGGCTGGCGCGAGGCGTCGAGCGCGCTGCTGGTGCAGATCCTCGTCCGGCTCTCCCGGCAGCTGGCGGCGAGCGCGGTCGCCCCGGCGCTCTCGCCGCGGCTGCGCGAATTACGGGGCCGGCTGCAGGCCATCCGCCAGCGGATGCGGTCCGCGCCGGGGGCGCCCTGGCGCGTGGACGCACTGGCGGACGCCGCGCACCTCAGCCCGTCCCGCTTCCGCGCGCTCTACCGCCGCTTCTTCGGGGTAAGCCCGGCCGAGGACCTCATCCGCGCGCGCATCCGGACGGCCCGCCTGCTCCTCACCAATGCGACGTTGACGGTGGGCGAGGTCGCCCGCCGGAGCGGCTTCGGGAGCGTGTACTACTTCAGCCGCGCCTTCAAGGCCCGGGTCGGCTGTCCGCCGCGGGAGTACTACCGCCGGCACGTGGCCGCGGACTGAAGCCGGCTTTCGCCTTGTCCCCGGGATTCGGGATCCCTACACTAGGTGCGTGTCCCGACAGGCTTTCGTCGTCCCGGGCCCGGCTGCGAAGACAGGGCGGTCCATCGGGGTAGGCTCCAGGCGTTCTGCAAACGGCTTGGTCCAGAAGGGGACGGGCGGCGCCGCGGCGCCGTGGAGGTGGGGACGGCATGCCGGAACGGGATCGCGCCTGATGAAGCTTTCGGTCATCATCGCCACGCACAACGACGAAGACTACCTTTCCAGTCTGCTGGAGCGGTTGACGCACCAGGAGGTCGAGGAGGTCATCGTCGCCGACGCCGGCAGCACGGACGCGACCGTGGCGGTGGCCCGGCAGTTCGGCGCCAACGTGGCCCGCCTGCCGGGCGCGAACGAGGGCGCGCGGCTCAACGCCGGCATCTCGATGGCGCAGTGCGAGCTCTTCTGGTTTCTGCACGCCGCCTGTCAGCCCCCGTTTGACGGGGCGAGTCGCATCCTGGACGTGATGGAGGACGGGCGCTACATCGGCGGCGGGTTCCGCGTGGTGCGCCAGGGCGATTCCCTGCTCGCGCGCGCCGGGTCGACGCTTACCGGTCTCGTGCACGGCCTCTCGACCGAGACCGGGCTCTTCGTCTCCCGCACCGCACTCTACAACATCGGCGGTTTCCCGGAGACGGACGCCCCCCTCCCGGCAGCGCACCGCCTGCTGCAGGGGCAGGGGCGCCTGGCGCTTCTGCGCGGCGCCATCACCGTGTACACAAAGCCTGAAAATCCGTCCGCCCCCGAGCCGCCGGACGCCTGAACGTCTTCCAGACAGCCCAGTCCGACAGGAAAGGGGAGGGGGAAGAGGAACAGAGAGCATGTCTGGGGTGGCATGGATTGCTCGCAATCCATGCGCCGAAGGCGATCAAGGTCTGCCGGGGCCGTTGCGCGGACCCGGCGCGCTCCTCCTCACCTTCCATTGCTTCGCAACACGGATTGCAAGCAATCCGTGCGACCCGCCCGCAGCGCGGAGACGGAAGCCGGACTACTTCAGCGTGACGGTGCGTCCGGTCCTGTCGGATTCGATGCAGGCATCCAGGGCCTGCTGGATCTTCCAGCCCCGTTCGAAATCCGAATCGTCGTTCCTGCCGGTCTTGATGGATTTGACGAACCGCTGGTACATGTTGGGGGTGTCTTTGGCCTTGAGGGTCTTCCATGCGGCCTTGTCCACATCCTTGCCCATGCAGACCTCCAGCTCGCTGTAGGACTTGTCCAGGTCGAGCTTGACGGCGCCCCTGGTGCCGTAGAGGAGGAGCGTGAGGGAGTTGGGCTGCCCCGTGGCCCAGCGGGTGGTGTTGATGGTCCCCACGGCTCCGCCCTGCATCTCGACCCGCATGAAGGAGCTGTCGTTGGCATCGAAGACGTACTCGCCTTTCCGGTTGCCGATCGGCTTGTCAAAGCACTTGAGAAAGCCGTTCACCTTCCCGATGTCGTCGTTGCAGACGTAGGTGGCCAGGTCGACGATGTGCACGCCGATGTCGCCCAGGCTGCCGTTGGAACCGTGCCGGGTGGAGAGCCTCCACAGGAGCGCGGGCGTTGCGGTCCAGTCTCCCCAGACCCTGGAGCTGAGCCAGCTCTGCAGGTAGTGCGCCTCGAAGTGCATGATCTCACCGAGCTTTCCCTTCGCGACCAGATCCCTGGCCTTGTGCAGCGCACTGCTGTTGCGGTAGGAAAAGTTGACCATGTTGATGACGCCGCTCTTGCAGGCGGCGAGGCAGAGTTCCCTGGCATCCTTCCCGTTCGGGGCGAGGGGCTTTTCGCAGAGCACGTGCTTCCCGGCCTTGACCAGGGGGAGGGCGCATGCCTTGTGAACCGCATCCGGCGTCACGACCGAGGCGGCATCGAACGCGCAGTGCTTGAGAAGATCTTCGACACTGGTATAGCGTTCGGGGATATCGTGTCGGTCACAGAACGCGTCGACCTGCTTCTGGTCCAGGTCCACGCCGGCGACGATCCGGCAGCCCCGGATCGCGGCATAGGCGCTGGCATGGGCATTGGCCATGCCCCCGGTACCGACGATGGCGATCTTGATCATGGGTGGAGCTCCTTTGTCAATCTGCCCCCGTCCGACCCTGGTGGACAAAGGTGCCAAATGTCGGGGGCACGATATGCGTTCTTCTTGACCGCTGGCAAGATGCTACGCGCATCTGCACCCTCGTCAAGTCGCCAACCGGCACGTGCGCAGGGCTGAAAAAGCGAAGTGGTCGGCCGCCGCCTGCCCAGCGCGCCTCGGCCGACAATGGGCGCTTTGCCGGTTCTTCAAGTCTCTCTTCATGGGGTGGCATGGATTGCTCGCAATCCATGCGCCGAAGGCGATCAAGGTGCACCGCTGCCGTTGCTCCGACTCGGCACGCCCCTCCTCACCTTGCATTGCTTCGCAACACGGATTGCAAGCAATCCGCGCTACCCTCTGCTCCTGTTGCGCCGCAATCGCGGCGGAAACGGCGGGGTCATCCGCCGTCAGGAAGCGGGGAGCCGCCCCGTCGGCGGGACGGCGTTGCGGAGGGCCTCCAGCAGATCGTCCAGCGCGTCATAGGTCGCCTCGGCGTCGGGGTCGGCTTCGGCCGGGCGCGCGACCGCCACGACCGTACAGTTCTCCGCGTCCGCCGCCGCCAGCTTCGCCTCCAGCCCCCCCGCCGTCCCGCTGTCCTTGGTCACCAGCACGCCCGCGCCGATGCGCCGGATGGCCTCCCGCGTTTCCGCTTCCGAAAACGGACCCCGCGCCTGGAGGATCCCCTCCGGCGGCAGGCCCGCGTCAAGACACGCGGCCCGCGAGGCCTCCCCGGGCAGCACCCGCGCCAGGAGGGGGACGCCGGTGCGCCGGGCCTCTGCGACGTAGGGGGCGACGTGGTTGGCCCCGATGGTGAGGAGCACGGGCTGCCCGAACGCGCAGGCGAGGCGCGCCGCCTCGTCGTGGTCTGCCGCGAGGCGGACCGCCGCGCCCGACGGCAGGGCCGGGGGGCGCCGGTAGCGGGAGAGGGGGAGGGCGGTGGCGTCGGCGGCCAGGGTGGCGTTCCGGTGGAGTGCTTCGGCGTAGGGGTGGGCGGCATCGACGAGGGCGGAGGCGTCGATCTCCACCGCGAGGGCGGCCAGCGCCTCGGCGTCCAGCCGGCCGCAGCGGCGCCGGATGCGCGGGTGGCGTCCCGTCTCCAGCGGCGTTTCGGTGGCGGTGGAGACAAGGACCCCGTAGCCGGCGTCCGCCAGGCGGGTGGCGAGGGGCGCCGTCTCGCTGGTCCCGCCCAGGAGGAGGATCACACCGCGTACCCCCGGGGCGTCACCAGCCAGCCGTCGGTCGCCTTCGTCGAGCGGTTGCCGATCAGGACGACGCTGCGCATGTTCACCTCTTCCTCCAGCAGGCGGCCGAGCGTGGTCTGGACCATGTGCTCCTCGGCCGCGCCGACCGCGGTGCCGATGCCGACCGGCGTCCCGGCGGGACGGTGGGCAAGGAGGATGCCGACCGCTTCCTCGAGCTGGCGGACGCGCTTGCGGCTGCGGGGGTTGTAGAGCGCGACGACGAAGTCCGCCGCCGCCGCGGCTTCAAGGCGCGCCCGGATCGCCTCCCACGGGGTCAGGAGGTCGCTCAGGCTCACGATGGCCGTGTCCTGCATGAGCGGGGCCCCCAGGCGCGCGGCCGCGGCCTGCGCGGCGGTCACGCCGGGGATCACCTCCACCGGTACGTCCAGCCCCTCGGCGGCGCGGACCTCCAGCGCCGGGCCGGCCATGCCGTAGATGCCGGCGTCCCCGGAGCTTACGAGCGCCACCACCGCGCCCGCCGCCGCCCGCCGGAGCGCATCCCGGCAGCGGTCCACCTCCTGGCGCATGCCGGAGCGGATCGCCTCCTTCCCGTCCAGGAGATCCGCCACCGCGTCGACGTAGGGGGTGTAGCCCACCACCACGTCGCTCCGTCGGATCGCCTCTTCGGCGCGGCGGGTGCGGTCTAGGGGGTCGCCGGGCCCAAACCCGACAACGTACAGTCTTCCTGCGCGAGGGCCACTGTCACCCCGTCGCGCACCTGTTTCGGCAGTCGTAATGTCGTTCTCCTTCCAGCCAGCAGGGCCGCGGGTTCCGCCACGGCCGGCAGGTCCAGGTGGCGCGCGGCCGCCGGAGTGGGGGCGAACGCCCGCGCGCAGCCCCGGATCTCGTCCGCGGGGACGAATCGCAGCGGCAGCCCCATCCGCGCCGCCGCCTCCAGCAGTCCGGCCTCGTCCCGTTTGAGGTCGACCGAGGCGAGCAGGCGCACCGCGCTCCGGTCCAGGTCCGCCGCGTCCAGCGCCGCGTCCACGGCCGCGATCACCGCCTCGGCCCCGATCCCCCGGCGGCAACCCACCCCCGCGAGGATCGTCTTCGCCGCCTCGGTGGTGGTGCTGATCACCGGTTCGGCGCCCAGGCAGTTGGCCACGGCGAGCGCCAGGTCGTTCGCGCCCCCTTCGTGCCCGCTCACCAGGCTTACCGCCCAGCGGCCCCCCACGTCCACGCCCACGACCGCCGGGTCCGTCGTCTTGTGCCGCAGGTGCGGCGCGACCGCACGGACCGCGACGCCCATCGGGAGGACGTAGACGAGTCCCGTCACGCGGTCGAAGAGCTCCGCGGTGCGCTCGGTCACCCGGTCGAAGCGCGCGCCCGCGAACGCGGGGTCCACCGACGCGTGCAGGTGCGTCTCGCAGCCGTCCAGGGCCGTCCGCAGGCGGTCGGCCAGGCGTGCGCCCGCGTCGGAGAGGGCGAGGACGGCCGTCGTCATGCGTCGGTCCCCTCGCGGTAGCCGTGGGTGAACGCGCGGTGGTACAGCTTCGACTCGTGCTCCGCCCCCGCCAGGGCGCGCCCGACCAGGATGACCGCGGTGCGGTCGAGCCCGGCCTCGCGGACCCGGTCGGCGATGTCGGCCAGCGTCCCGCGGAGCACCTGCTCCTCCGGCCAGGACGCCTTGTAGACCACTGCCGCGGGGCAGTCGGCGCCGCAGTGGGGGATCAGGCGCGCGGCGGTCGCCTCCACCGCGCCGGTGCTGAGGTAGAGGCAGAGCGTCGCCCCGGTCGCGGCATAGGTCTCCAGCGCCTCGCCCCCCGGCATCGGCGTCCGGCCCGGCGTGCGGGTAAGGACCACGGTCTGCGCCACCTCGGGGGCGGTCAGTTCGCAGGCAAGCGCGGCCGCGGCGGCCTGGAACGCACTCACGCCCGGGACCACGTCGTACGGGATACCGGCCGCGTCCAGGCGCCGCATCTGCTCGCCGATGGCGCCGTAGAGCGCCGGGTCGCCGGTGTGGAGGCGGATGACGTCCAGGCCCCGGCCGTGGGCGTCGGTGCAGAGCTCGACGATCTCGTCGAGCGAAAGTCGTGCCGAGTCATGGGTTTCCGCCGATTCGGGCAGAATGCCGAGCACGGCCGGACTCACCAGGCTGCCGGCATAAATGCAGACGCGCGCAGCCTCTAACAGCCGCCGCGCCTTGCAGGTCAGCAGATCGGGGTCGCCGGGGCCGGCGCCGACGAAGTGGACGGTCACGCGAGGAACTCCTTTCGTACCAAGAGGATAAGCGCCAGCGGGCCGCCCGCCGCGTCCGCGACCTCGCCGACGGCCAGGGGGCGGACCGTCTCCTCCGGCAGGCTGAGCGCCTGGCAGAGGATGGCGGCGTGGGTGGACGCGAGCGCGTCCGCGAGGCGTCCCACCGCGTCCGCACCGGCGGCGTTGCCCGCCAGGAGGGCGATCCGGGGCGTCTCCACCAGCGTCGCCGGGTCGGGGAGCGCCGCGCTCGAGGCATGTGCGCTCAAAATGCGTGCATCGCTCCACGGCTGTCCGACCCGCGCAAACGCGAGTTGCACCGCACTCACCGCCGGGATGACCCGGCACGCATCCCGGCCGAACCGCCGGACTGCCACCGCCGCCAGACTGTGCACGCCGGGGTCGCCGGTGACGAGGAGGACCACCCGTCCCGACGCCGCCGCCACCGCGTCCAGCAGCCCGCCGACCCCGTCTTGCAGCGGGATCCGCCGGCCCGGCGCGTCGGGAAAGAGCGCCAGGAGCCGCTCGGCCCCCGCGAGGACGTCGGCCTCCGCGACGGCGGCGCGGGTGGGCGTGGGGACCCACTCCGGGGCGCCGGGGCCGCAACCTGCGATGACCAGGGGCGTTACGAAGGTCATGCCGCCGAACCCTCCCACGGGCCGAGCGAGCCGGCTGTCCCCAGTGTCTCACCGGCCATGTCGACGAGGATCACCGCCGCCTGCGTCGTACCGCCGGCGCGCGCGCGGACCGCGTCGGCGACGCGCCCCGCCACCGCGTCGCCGAGGCGTGCACGGGCGTCGCTGCCGAGTGCCGCGAAGAGGCCCTCGACCGTCTCGGCTGTCTCATCGGCGGGAATCCCGAGCTCGCTGGTCAGGGTTCGAAGGAAGGGCAGCGCCGACGGGGCGGTGCGGCTGTGGGTGCGCCAGTGGCCGGCGGGCAGCTTGCCCAGTTTGCCCGGATGGCCCAGGCAGAGGACGGCGGTGAACCCGTGCGCGGCCACGCCGTCGACGGCGGCGTCCCACTCGTTGGCGACCTCGACGACGGCGTCCTCCGGAAGGGCGAAGCGCGCGCGGAGCGCCTTGGCGCCGATGTTGCCGGGGACGAGCGCGGGCGCGGCGACGCCGGCGGCGGCCGCGACGTCGAGCGCGGCGCGGACGGTGGCGCGCATCGCGTCGGTCGAGCGCGGCCGGACAATCCCGGTGGTGCCGAGAATGCTGAGTCCGCCCCGGATGCCGAGGCGGGGGTTGAAGGTCTTCTCCGCGAGCGCCGCGCCGCCGGGGATGGAGACGGTGACGTCGAAGCCGCCGGCGGCGTGCTCGCGGAGGGCGGCCTCGATCATCCGGCGCGGGCCGGGGTTGATGGCCGGTTCGCCGACCGGAACCGAGAGGCCGGGCTTCGTGACCGTGCCGATCCCCTCGCCGGCCAGAAAGCGGAGGACGCCGTCGGACCGCGGTGCGAGGCGCACCCGGACGGTGCAGCCGTCGGTGACGTCCGGATCGTCGCCGGCATCCTTGCGGACCGCGGCGGCGGCGCCGTCGCCGTCCGGGGCGCAGTCGAGGATTGCGAAGGCGTGCCGGCTGCCGTCGGGGAAGGGGATTTCGATGCGTTCGGCCCCCGTGCCCGCGCGGAGGCGGCGGGCGGCGGCGGCTGCGGCGGCGGCGGCGCAGGCGCCGGTGGTGTAGCCGGTGCGGAGGGGGGCGGCGGTCACGGGGCGCTGGCCTCCCAGGGGCGGCGGCCGACGTGGATGATGACGGTGGCCAGGTAGCCGTGCCGGCCGTCGGCGGCGGAGCGGAGGTCGCGGGTGACGTATTCGCGGTCCTCCTGTCCGGCGTAGCAGACCAGGCGCGCGCGGTCGGCGAGGCCGCGGGCGTCGAGGAGGTCGGCGAGGGCCTCGACGTGCCGGCCGGCCTTGTAGAGGACGAGGGTCTCGCAGCGGTCGAGCGCTTCGGCCACCGCGTCGAGGTCGGTCGCCGTCATGACGAGCATCCGGTCTTCCTGCAGCGTCAGCGCCTCGGCGAAGGGGACGGCCGCGGCCTGGAAGGCACTGATGCCGGGGACGATGCGCACGCGTTCGGGCCCGAGGCGCTCCAGGAGCGGCGGGATGAGGTAGCTGCTGGTGCTGTAGACGAGCGGGTCGCCGAGGGTGATCTGGACCACGGACCGCCCGGCTTCGCAGTGGGCGGCGGCGGTGTCGGCGACGCCCTCCCAGGACGCGCGGGTGGAGGCGTCGTCGCGCGTCATGGGGTAGACGTGGTCGATGAGCTCCTGCCCCTCGGGGGGGCGGTGGGCCTCGACGATGGCGAGCGCCATGCTGGCGTCGCTCCGGGCCGAGCGCGGTGCGATGAGGACGTCCGCGGTGTGGACCAGCGCGGCCGCCCGCAGCGTGACGAGATCCGGATCGCCCGGGCCTACCCCGACGGCGTAGAAGGCGCCGGCTTCGGCGGTCGTGTTCATACGGGGCCCCCCGGCTGGCTGCCGGCGGCGTCGTCGAGCGCCGCGGCGATGTGGTCGAGAAAGACGGCCTGCACCTCCGCGAGCGCACCGAGCGGCGGGGCGCAGGTGGCCTCGGGCGCACCGAGGCGCTGCACCCAGGCGTCGGGTTCGTCGCCGAGGACATCGTTGAGGATATGGTCGCCGGCCACCAGCATGAGGGGAACCACGTGCACCCCGCCGAGCGCGACGGCGCGGTCGCGCTGGGCCTCGAGCTTGCCGGTGCCCGGCTCGCCCTCGACCGAGCAGAGGATGACGTTGTCGCGCGCGCGCTCCAGCCGGGTGGCGAGGGCCAGGAGTTCGCGGTTGTACTCCGGGTGGCGGTCGTTCCCGTGGGCGGCGACGACGTTCAGGCGGTCGGCGCGGAACTCGGCCTCAAGGGCGCGGGCCACGCGTTCGCGATCCTCGTCGGCCGCAAGCAGCGGGGCGCCGAACGCGACGGCGATCCCCTCGGTGTGGAGCGCACGCAGGCGGGCATCCATCTGGCCGGGGACGACATGGATCGACTGCACCACCGCGCGGCCGGCCCCGTCGCGGGCGAAGCGGGCCAGCGCCTCTTCGGGGGCGGGGGCGTCGATGCCGGCGTCGGCGAGGCGGGCGCGGACCCGCCCGGCGGTGTAGCCCCAGCGGACCGGGTGATCGGGAAAGCGGCGGCGCACCGCGTCCTCGATCTGATCGTAAACCTTCTGCGCCGGCTCGACGGTGGTGCCGAAGGCGGCAAGCACGATGGGGATGGCGTCCACGGTGGCTCCTCGTCAGGGGGTGCGCTCGGCCCGGGTTCGCCGCGCGCGCCGCTCTTCGCGGTCGGCGGTCCGTTCGCTGGCGTGGCGGGCCGTCTCTTTGAGTTCGGTGACTGCGGCGTGGAGAAACCGCTGGGTGATGCGCCGGACCTCGCGCTCGATGGCGGGGGCCTCGGCGTCGGGCAGCCGGTCGCGCAGCAGGCGGTGGAGACGGACCGCCTCGGTGCGGGCGTTCTTCAGCAGCCGGCGGATGGACGGCACGGCGGCCAGCTCCTCGTGCCAGGCGAGCGTCCCGGCGAGGGCGTCCTCCACCAGCCGCTCGACGGCGGGCACCTGGGCGGCGCGCTCGTCGAGATGCGTCTCGACATGTTCGCCGATTGCGTCGAGGTCGACCAGGGTGACGTGGGGCGCCTCGGCGAGGGCGGGCTCCGCGTCGCGGGGGAGGGCGAGGTCGTAGATCGCGAGCGGGCGGTCCGCGGTGCGGTCGGGCAGGTCGGCCCGCCGCAGAACGGGCGCGGGCGATGCGGTGGCGGAGAAGACGAGGTCCGCGTCGCCGAGCGCCGCCGGCAGCGCGTCGAGGCCGAGGGGCTCGGCATCGAGGGTGCGCGCCAGTGCCGCGGCGCCGTGGCGTCCCCGGTTGGCCAGGAGGACCCGGCCGGGCCGGTGCGCCGCCAGGGCGCGGAGGACGAGCCGGGCGATCTCGCCCGCACCGACGACGAGCACGGTCTTCCCGGCCAGCGGGCCGAAGCGCTCGGCGGCGTCGTCGACCGCGACCGTTCCCACCGAGGTGCCGCCGGTCGAGAACCCGGTGGCGCTGCGGACGGTCTTGCCGAGGCGGAAGGCGCGGTGGAAGAGCTCGTTGGTGTAGAAACCGTTGGCGCCTGCCTCGCAGGCGAGGCTGTAGGCGGTTTTGATCTGGCCGAGGATCTGGCTCTCCCCGAGGACGCGCGACTCCATCCCCGCCGCCACGCGGTAGAGGCGGCGCACCGCGTCCGCGCCACGGAAGACGGCGGTCGCGTCGCGCGCCCAGAGGGCGGGGTCGAAGAGCGCCGCCAGGCGGGCGAGGGCGCCGTCGGGGTCGGGGTCTTCGGGGCCGGCGAGGTAGAGCTCGGTCCGGTTGCAGGTGCAGGCGAGGACCGCCTCCTCGGCGCCGTCGTCGTCGCGCAGCGCCCGCCGCCCGCCGACCATGGCGTCGGCCGGCACCGGCAGGCGGCCGCCGTCCGCCACCGGCGTGTTGGTGTGATCACGGCTGATGCAGACGAACGGAATCGGCACGGCGCACTCCCGGTGCTGTCCCGGGCGGGCTGGCGCGCTACGCCGCTTCCGGGACGGGGGTCCGGCGGG